>JAGCIP010000139.1 GCA_017648525.1 Clostridia bacterium | reverse complement strand
GTTATAACGTCTGAATAACTTGTAGGCGCAGTATCGCTTCTAATTACACCGCTAACGTCAATGCCTATTTTTTCCATTTCGTTAACGGCATATTCGCCTTTATAATCTTTGCCAACTCTACCATAAACGCTTATTTGCATTTTGGGGTCAACTTTTTTGATGTCAATCGCAGTGTTTGGCACGCAACCGCCTACCGCAAGGCTTTCTTCACTAATAGTTGCAAGCATTCCTTTTTCGGGGTAATTTTCAACCATTTTGACGTTGTCGGTTAAAATATTCCCCGCAAGCGCAATCCCTATTCTTTCCATATTACACCCTAATTGCCTTTCCAGCCTTATCTTCACACACTTTAACGAGTGCGGAAATTTCTTCGCCAGATTTAATCATATTGTAAAGTTTTTCTATTAAGTCAACCTTTTCGCCCGTATAGTTGCAATATTTTTCAAGTGCAGATTTTGCACCAAATTCGTTTGCGTAAGTTGAAACTTCAATGCTACTTTGGTCGCCTTCGGGAGCAAAAACCAAGCCAGCCGCAATGCCGATACAAATATATTCGCTATTAAGTCCGTGCTTTTCCGCAAGGTTAAGCGCACCAACTAATCTGTCGTTTGCACCCAACTTTCTAATCGTGTCTTTACCAACTCTTGCAACCGTGTCGCCAAGCGCCTTGTTTAAGAAACGGTATAAAAGATTTTCTGCGTGAGATAAAAGCATTTCCATTTCCACGCCGTTTTCTTTTGAAATAGCAAGCGCAGATTGAGTAAGCGCCTTAAACGCAACGTACTTAATATCAAAATCTTCCACCGCTTGATAAATGTATTCATAATTCCTTAAATACCCAAGATAAGCGCACGTTGCGTGGCTCATATTATGCATAAAGAGTTTCCTTTGAATAAACATATTGAACGGTTTATAAGGATAAAGATTTGCAACGTCTGTTGGAACTTCGCCCTTAAATGCGTTTAGGTCAACGGGCAAAATATTGTAAGGCTCAACGAACACGCGCAAGGGGTTGCCTTGCTTTTTCTCTTCGGTCATAACGGGGACCATTCTGCCGATACTTGCTTCAACGAAACCTATTTCGTTTTCAACGCGTTCAGCATACTCGGGAATTTGTTCTTTAATAAGCCCTTTCAAAAATTCGTCTGCACCGATAAGGTTTTCACAAATAATAATGTTGAAAGGTTTTGCGTTGTTTTCGAAACGCTTTTTAAGCCCTAACGCAATCGGCTTTGCTATAAATTTTAATACGTTAACGCCGATAGCAGTTGCCATAATGTCGGCAGATGCTATTTCGTTAGATACGAGTTCAATATCCGTTCCGTCTATACCGTAAACGTTCTTTACGGCAATTTCTTCTAACCCGTCGTTAGAAACCACGTCAACGGGATATTCCTTGTCCGCGTTAAGGCGGGCGATAACTTCTTTATTGATATCGATAAAACCAACCGAATACCCGCTTAGCGAAAACAACTGACCTATAAATCCGCGCCCGATATTACCAGCGCCGTACATAATAAATTTTTTCATGTTTTACCCTAAAATATTAGTTAACGTCTGGACCTAAGGGGCCAGCAAGTTCTTTAACGAAGAATAATCTTCCGGGGAGAGTAGGAATAAACGAAGAAGTTACCCATCTGCTCTTGCCATAGCGCAAAGTCATCCAGAAACTCATACCTTGCCATTGCATACCACGGTTAAACGCACCGTCTGCCCCACCGATAGCGTAATCTGCTTGGAACATAAGTCCAGGACCAACCGTATTAGCACGACAAGGAACTAAACTCGTTCTAGACCTAAACGAAGTGAGTGCGTTTTGTTCAATGGTTAAGGGGTGAAGTTTTGCACCGATTCTATAAGGTTGCTTCAACCATTCTTCATCACTAGCAAATTCAGAGCCAAATTGCGGTTCCCAGAAAGCAATGTGGCACATTCTACCGATACCGTAAACTAATACGAGTTTTGCGCCTTCTGCTTTTAATTTAGCAATCTTTTCGGGATAAGTAGGAAGATTTTCTTTGGTTGCAAAATTTCTGTGTTCCTTGGGAACGGTAAGTTCGCCAAGCGGATTATAGAAAGCAGTTTCCATAGCGTTTTGGAAAGATGCTTCGCCGGTAATGGTATTACCTTCTGCGTCCGCCCATTCGTCCATATTAAAGCACCAAACGTTTTTACAACTTACGTTCCATTCTTTAAGGAAATAAACTGCCCATTTATACATACCCATAGGACCTACGGGAAGAATAAATGCAAGTTTTTCGCCCTTTTCGTTGGCTTTTTTAATGGTATTTGCAATTTCGTGTCCCATCTTTACGTCAAACTCTGCAAGAGATTCGCATTGAATAGGACTAAAATCTTTATTCCAAAAATCTTGTCTTTCAGTTACTGATTCGGGAGCGTTTGAACAACATTTATCAATCTTTTCAAAATCCCAGCCTTCAGGATAAAATCCTTCTAACAAACTACCTTTTACGGTTGAATTAAAATCCATAATATTTCTCCTTATATATAAATTAAAAATTTTTTCTTTTATTCTGGAAGTAATCGCTTACTCGTTCCTTTAAGATACACTTGGCATTGCTTAAACCCTTCTGCATAATCGCAACCACATTGATAGCCACGATATCTTGAACAAGTTTTAACCATATCTGCAAAATCAATTCCGTCGTGCTCTTTCATCCATACCACTTGACTTTCGTGGCAGTTTAACATCTTTATCTTTAAGTCGATAGTTGATGAAACGTCAACGTACATTGTCGGGTTAAAGTTTACCCCCGCCAACGTGTCCATATAATATATCGGCACAAGTTTTGCAGGCTTATCGTCTTTAATTAATCTATGCACAAAACACTTATAGTTGGGCAAGGTTGCCGTAAAACTTGCATCAAACACAAGTTTACTTACCGCAGTATGGTCGGGCATATAATCGTCAGGGTCGTGGGTTATTATTAAATCAGGATTTGCGTATCTAATAACGTCCACCATCTTGTCCCTTGCTTCTTTATTATTGTCGTAAATATCAAGGTCATTAAATCCGCCCCATACAACTTCTATTCCCGCAAGTGAGCCTGCTTTTTTTGCTTCCCCCGCGCGAATAATCGTTAGTTCGTCCGGTGGAATTACAACGTGTCCTAAATTACCGCTAGACGCATGGCAAACGATTACCGTGTCACCTCGCTTCACGCATTTAGCAAGAGTTCCAGAACAAGCAATCTCTATATCGTCGGGATGAGCCCCGATTGCTAAAATTCTCATTATCTTTTTCTCCATTTTTTTCTTTTATATAATTGTATTATATAACTCCAAAAATTGCAATAGATAATAATATACAAAAAGAGTAAAATAATCTACTTGCAAAAAATTAAATATTGTGTTATACTCTATGCATGAAAAAGTATTTTAAGCATAAAATCAACAGTTTGCTGTTGGTAAATAAAATTGTAGTTATTCATTACATTGAAGTTGACGAGTATTTTCACCACGCAGAAGAAAACCACGATTTTTGGGAAATAGTTTGCGCCGTTAAGGGCGGTGTTAATTGCCGTGCGGACGGAAAAGAGTTTAATCTTTCTCAAGGGGAAATGATTTTTCATAAACCAAACGAAAAACACTCTCTTACCGTAAACAGCGGTGAAAACTCTGGTGTTTTTGTATTATCGTTCGAGTGTCTATCCTACGCTATGCGGTTTTTCAGCAATAGAAAAGTTAAACTTAACGATAGGCAAATCAGATACGTTAAGGACATCATAGAAGTTGCTAAAAGAACTTACGACATCACCTTTTATAATCTTGACACCGATATTATGCAACTTCTTCCACAGCCTACTTTAGGCGGAGAACAACTGATTAAAAATCAACTAGAAATGTTGCTAATCGACCTTATGCGAACAATGACCGAAACTCAAGACGGAAACGACGTTTTTTTACAGGATACGCAAATTGACAACAAAATTGCAGAAGATATAATAAAAATTCTTAAAGATAATCTTTTCACTCGTCTATCTATCGACGATATTAGCAAAAAAATAAGTTACAGCAAGGCGTATGTTTTCAAGCAGTTCAAAAAGGCTACGGGTAAAAGCGTGATGGACTATTACACAGACCTTAAAATTAAAACGGCAAAAAAATTGTTAAGCGAGGACGAACTTTCCGTAAAAGAAATTGCCGAAAAACTTGCCTTTGACACCCCGAATTACTTTTCGAAAACATTTAAAAAATTTACGGAGATGACCCCTTCTCAATATAAAAAGAGCGTTTTAATATAGCGCTCTTTTATTCTTAAAACGTAACGGAAAGCACGTTTGTCAATATTGAAAAAATTGATGGTAAAACTACTATTGCTAATATGTACGATATAAAACAAGTTCTCGCACCTTCTGTTGAATCCATACCCGCAGATTCGGGATACACAACTACGTTCATACCAACGGGCATAGATGCACACACAATGGAAAAAAATGCAATGCGCATAAAGTTAGCATCTCGCCAGCCAAACAGGTAAATTAACGCCATTAATCCGCTTATGATTAAGGGCATACCTATCAACCTTAGTGCGCCTACCACATACGCCTTAAACGACGATAGTAATTTCTTAAACGGAACACTTGCTAACGCAGCCCCTGCAATAAGCATTGCTGGCGCACTTTGGCAATTCCCCACAACCGTTAATAAGTCGGTAACGATTACCGGCAACTTAAAGTTAAACCCACTCGTAATTAACCCCAACGAAATACCTATTATAGATGCAAACATTGGCGGGGAAAATATACGCTTCAACTTAGAGCCTATTTCTTCTTTTTCCTTTACAAGTTGTCCGTCTAAAGCAACAGGCTCGGTTAAAATATAATATCCGTAACTTGAAATACCAACGCTTAACGGAACACAGAACAGTATCATTTGCGCTCTTGCAACCGCACCGAAAACGGCATTAACTAACGGATATCCAAAATAGCCTATGTTGCCAAACGCAAAGGCATATTTATATATATTTCGGTGGAACTTGTCTTTTCCCGTTGCTTTTGCCAAAGGAATTGCAAGGAAAATAGAAAATAACGCAAATACAACGCCAGCGACTAACAATATAGCATATTTTTGAATATCGTGCACGTTTATTATTGTCGATAAACTCATTATAGAGTAAGCGGGTGCAAAAAGATTAACTAATAAACTTGCAATTACCTTTCTGCCTTGTTCGTTGATTATTCCTTTTTTACGGAAATAGTAGCCTACAAATATTAAGATAATTAACAAGGAAACTTGTTCAATAGTAGTTAAAAACATTTTATTTTCCTTTAAATATTAAACAATTACCCGCCGAAATCCCGACGGGTAAATTTAGTTGTTTTGCTTAAATTATCTTTGTTGTTGTAAATCGTAGTGAATGTCGTAAGCCTTTTCTTCTTCGGTAAATTTACGCTTGGTATCGATAACCTTACCGTCATTCCACTTTCTATCAGCAACTTCATCAGCAGTACCCATAACGGTTACGTTTACTTGACGGCGACGTGCAATAACGTGGTCCCAGTCAATGAAGTAGATGTGTGCAAACAAACCAAGGTCAAGTTTGCCATCTTTAATGGTCAAGGTTTCACTTCTGCCAAAGAATACTGAACGAAGGTGTCCGTCAGTGTTCATTGAAGAATAGTCACCGGGTTCGTTTACGTGTCTGCCGTATTGAGCGTGGATAGGACCAGGGTGACGATATTGATGTTCTTCTGCAAAGTCAGGAATCATCTTTCTCATAATATCAAGAAGGTCGTGTTGGAGATATTCAAGGTCGAATGAATCTATATCGTGTGAACATTCTTGAACCATTACAGAACAAGTAGTGTGGTGTGATACGATTGCAACGGTACCATTCTTAACTCCAGATGCTTCTACTATTTCAAGAATTTCTTTTCTGATGTCGTGGAAAGTAGGTATCCAGCCTCTTGATTGAAGTTCGATTTCTTTTTGGAAAATTTTGAATTCCATAGTGTTTTTCTCCTTAAATTTATATATTTTTTATTTTTTTCTATTTTATTTGTTTCTTTCGTCGTAAGCACGGCGTACCGCTGAAATCATTTCTTCTGCAAGCGCAAGCGGATTTTCCGCTTTTGCGATTGCTGATGAACAACCTGACGCAGAAGAGCCTGCTTTGATTATGTTGTAGCAATCTTGTCCTTTGCTAATTCCTGCCGACGGAAAAGGTTTAATTTCAGGGTTGATTTCTCTAATAACTCTAATAACTTCGTCAACGTATTCTTTGTCTGCGGGTTTGCCAGTACCGATAAGTTCGGTTGGCTCTGCTACTAAAATATTAGGACCCATTTTTGCAATGGCTTTAACTTCTTCAATAGAGTCTGCGCAAACCATAGTTGCAAGCCCTAACTCGTCCGCACGTTTGATTGCTTGCTCTATTTCGGGAAGAGTTAATTTTCTCTCAGCGTGATTGAGCATTACGCCAACTGCACCTGCAGCCTTAACAGCCTCTGGCAAAGTTCTTCCCATACCCCTACCAACGGGAATACTGTCCATATGTTGAGAATAAACGTGAACTCTCTTTACGTTTTTAGCAACGTTATATATTTCCGTGTCGGGAATATCTAAAACGATATCCATATCGTATTTTTCCGCTAATTTATCTAATCCCTTTGCCATTTCAAGCAAGGTTTCGCCATACATATAACATTTAGGTCCGTATTCAAAAAACGGCTCGCTTATTTTATATCCTTTGAACATAATTTACTCCTTATTTCTTGTTAAGTCTTTCGCCAACCGCTCCGCCCGGATGAATAAGTGCGAACTGTTCGTTCTTAAACCCCGTTTCTTCTATTAAAGCCGTTTGTAAAGCGTGGCATATCATACAAAGTGCGGTGGTAGAAGTAGTACCTTGAGAATTATACTTGTCCGTTTCTCTATTAACGTATTGTTTCAATACCGCATCTGCATTTACCGCCAAGGGACTTTCCATATTTTCGGTTATAGAAATGATTTTAACACCCTTTGTCTTACAAATATCGATTATAGGTAATAACTCTTTAGTTTTTCCACCACGAGATGCAAAAACCATTACGTCGCCTTCTTGTAAAAAGCCAGTTGCGCCGTGTACCGCTTCCGCAGGGGAAATAAATCTTGCGGGTTGCTCTATACAACAAAGCAAGTGCGCTAAATGTTGACATATGATACCGGAGTGACCGCAACCACAAGTTCCTATTCTAGGTGCGTTTTTCAAAAGTTCTACCGCTTTTGAAAATTCTTTTTCATCAAAATAATCAAGCATTCCGTTGATACAGTCCGCTTCAATTTTATATGCTTCTTTTACTGCTAATAGCGTTTCCTTTTGCATAATTTCACCCTAAAACACGAATAATTATCTAATAATATAAAGATTAATGAAAGTATAACAAATATACTGATAATTGTCAATTCTTTTGTGCGGTTTTTTATTTTTTAACACAACTAAAAAACAAATAAACGCAATTATTTATTAACGCTGTTTTCGCAGTAAATACAACGATAAACGCCGTTTTCTGTTAACTTAAAGATTTGGTCAATGCCTTGTTCTACGGTGGTTATACAACGTGGGTTTTTGCACTTTATAACGTTTTTCAAGTATTTGGGGGGCTCTGGGCGAATTTTTTGCTTAATAACTTGGTCGCAAATAACGTTAACCGTCGCTTCGGGCGCAATGTAGCCTAAAACTTCAAAGTTAAGTTCTATGTCTGCGTCGATTTTTATAACGTCCTTTTTGCCCGATTTTTTACTTGGCAAATTCTTGAAAAGTGCAACCGTACAATCAAGGTTTTCAAGTCCTAAAAGTTCATAAACCTTTCTGCCTTTGCCCGCATCAATATGGTCGATTACTATACCGTTTTTTATAGCGTCTATTTTCATAATATCACCTATTTTACACCTAAAAGTTTCATAATAAGCGCCATTCTAACGTATTTTCCGTTTTGAACTTGCTTAAAGTAACAAGCACGTGGGTCTTTATCTACGTCAACCGAGATTTCGTTTACCCTTGGTAGCGGGTGTAATATACTCATATCTTTTTTAGCGTTTTGCAACTTGTCTAAAGTCAAAATATAACTATCACGAAGTCTTAAATATTCGTCTTCGCTAAAAAATCTTTCTTGTTGAACTCTGGTCATATATAGCACGTCAAGTTTAGGTAGCGCTTTTTCTAAATCGGTAGTTTCTTCGTATTCCATACCGTGCTTGTCCATAACGTCCGTCTTAACGTAGTCTGGAACTTTTAATTCTTCCGGCGAAATGAGAACTACTTTTATGCCCTTTCTCATAGCAAGTGCATCTATTAAAGAGTGAACGGTTCTGCCAAACTTTAAGTCACCGCAAAAACCTATCACAAAATCATCCAATTTGCCCTTTTCGGTCTTAATAGTTAATAAGTCGGTTAAAGTTTGGGTAGGGTGGTTATGTCCGCCATCCCCCGCATTTATTATAGGAACGGTTGAACTCATAGACGCAACGAGCGGTGCGCCTTCTTTAGGGTGGCGCATAGCGATTATGTCCGAATAACAACTTACTACTCTAATCGTGTCCGAAACGCTTTCACCCTTGCTTGATGAAGAACTGTTAGCATCTGAAAAGCCAAGCGTTTTTCCGCCAAGTGAGAGCATTGCCGATTCAAAACTCAATCTAGTTCTTGTGGACGGCTCGAAAAACAAGGTAGCAAGAATTTTATTCTTGCATTTTTCTGCATATTTTTCGCCGTTAACACTTATGTCGCTTGCAACTTCTAAAAGTTCGTCAATTTCCGCTACCGAAAAATCGGTAATCGACAATAAATTTTTCATATTTTTTCTCCTAGCGTTAACCCTTAATCCAACTTTCATCAGACGGATTATCTCTAAACGCTTTAAGTCTTTTTTCGTCTTCTGCCTTTATATAGCCTATCTCAACTGCAACGCTTATGGTAGTGTCAAAATCAGTAAGACTAACGTTTTTAACGTTGGCTTCTTTTAATCTATCAAGCCCTTTCTTCATACCGTAAGTATAAATACTTACGATACCCAAAACTTCAGCGCCTGCTTCTCTTAAAGAGTCAACCACGTCTATTACACTACCGCCGGTTGAAATAAGGTCTTCAACAACTACAACCTTTGTGCCAGGTTCGAGTTTGCCTTCGATTTTATTATTTCTGCCGTGGTCTTTGCTAGACCCACGAACGTACCCCATAGGCATACCTAAAATATGCCCCGCAATTGCAGCGTGCGCAATACCTGCGGTACTCGTACCAAAAAGTGCCTCTGCATCTGGATATTCTTTTTTAACAGTTTCTGCTATTGCGTTTTCTACAACGTTTCTCGCTTCGGGCGAAGTAAGTATTAATCTATTATCACAGTAAATAGGGCTTTTAATCCCACTTGCCCAAGTAAAGGGCTCGTCAGGGCGTAAAAACACCGCCTTTATTTTAAGCAAATTTTCCGCTACTTTTCTTGCAATTTCCATATCAAATCTCCTTTAACCTAAAAATTCTTCAACACATTTTCTGTACGCTGAAACGGGGTCTTCCGCACCCGTTATAGAACGCCCAACTACTATGTAGTCAGAGCCCATTTCCTTTGCTAATGCAGGAGTCGTAACACGCTTTTGGTCGCCTACTGCGTCGCCTGCAAGTCTTATACCGGGCGTTACGGTAATAAATTTATCACTGCATACTCCGTGTACCTTTTGCGATTCAAGCGGAGAACAAACAACGCCGTCAAGTCCACTATTTTTAGCGTTTAAGGCATAACTCATAACAACTTGGTCAAGTGGCTTGTCGATTAAAAGTTCTTCAGTCATCATTTCTTGGTTGGTAGAAGTAAGTTGAGTTACTGCAATGAGTAGCGGACGAGTGCCGTCTGCCCTAGTTAAGCCTTCGATTGCGCCTTTCATCATTTGTGAACCACCACCTGCGTGCAAATTAACCATATCAACGTCAAAAGAAGAAAGCACAGCCATAGCCTTTTTAACGGTATTAGGAATATCGTGCAATTTAAGGTCTAAAAAAATCTTGTGCCCACGACGCTTGATTTCCTTTACGATTTCTATTCCACCAGCATAGAAAAGTTCCATACCCACTTTTAAGTAAGGCTTTTCTTCCTTAAATTTATCTAAAAAGGTAAAAAGTTGTTCTTTTGAATTAAAATCGCAAGTGATTATTATGTCTTTATTCATTGTGTGCCACTCCTATAATATCATTTAAATCTTGTATTCCGTATTTTTTCATTACGAAAGGTAAATTGTTTACTATATCTCTACAAGCATAAGGATTAACCAAGTTTTCCGCACCTACTTGAACGGCTGTTGCGCCCGCCATCATCATTTCGATAACGTCTTCGGCAGTCGCTACGCCACCTATACCCATAATAGGTAGTTTTACCGCTTGGTAAACTTGATAAACCATTTTTAAGGCTATCGGGAAAACCGCTCTGCCCGAAAAACCGCCAATCTTGTTAGCGATTACAGGGCGACGCTTTTTAAGGTCAATACGTAATCCTTGTGACGTGTTTATTAAACTTATTCCGTCTGCACCACCTTGTTCGCACGCTTTAGCGATTGAAACAATGTCGGTTACGTTGGGAGTTAGTTTGATAAATACAGGCTTATCGGTAACTTTTTTAACCGCTTTGGTAACGGCTTCAACGTTTTCTGGCAAAGTTCCAAAACTCATTCCGCCGTTATGAACGTTAGGACAACTAACGTTTACTTCTATAATGTCAACTTCCTTTAAGGCGTTGATTTTTTCACAACAATAAGCGTATTCGTCAACCGAAAAACCGCTTATATTAGATATTATTGCGTTGCGGTAAATTTTGCGTAGTTTAGGGATTTCTTCTTTAACGACAGCGTCTATCCCCGGGTTTTGCAAACCTATTGAGTTTATTAACCCAGAAGTACACTCTGCTATTCTTGGGGTCGGGTTTCCAAATCTTGGCTCTTTGGTCGTGCCTTTTATTGATATACCACCCAAAACGTTTATATCGTAAATATCGTTAAATTCATATCCAAAACCGAATGTTCCGCTTGCGGGAATTACAGGATTTATTAGTTCTACACCGCACAAATTAACTTTTGTGTTTACCATATAATTTCCTCCTTGTCAAGAACGGGTCCGTCTTTACAAATACGCTTGTTACCGTATTTAGTTTTACAAGAACAGCCCATACAAGCACCAAAGCCACAGCCCATGCGTTCTTCAAACGAATAGTGTCCACCCGTAGTCGTTGCATTGTATACCGCCTTAAGCATAGGCTCTGGACCACAAGTGTAAACGTGCGAATATTCGGGAACTTGTTTTACCGCATCGGTAACAAACCCTTTTATACCGAAACTTCCGTCTACGGTTGAAACTAAAACGGTTGCTCCTAACGCTTCAAATTCTTCTTTATAGAAAACTTCTTCCGCCTTGTTAAAACCTAAAATAACGGTTGGTTTTTTGCCTTCTTTTATCAAAAGTTTTGCAAGATAGTATAACGGCGGAACGCCAACCCCACCACCTATTAAAAGGGGTTTATCTCCTGCAAAATCGGTAAAGTAGCCGTTTCCTAATCCTGTTAAAACGTCTAAAATCTCTCCGCCGTCCATAGCAGATAATCTTTCCGTACCCTTTCCTACAACCTTGTAAATAATGGTTAGCACGTCTCCTTCAACGTCGCAAACCGAGATAGGGCGACGAAGATATAGTCCGTCAAGGGCAATATTTACGAATTGACCTGCACGGATACCCGAAAGGTCGCCCTTTAATTGCATTTTATACACGCTATCAGTTAGCGCTTGGTTTTGTAAAACAGTTAAATATACTTTTTTCAAACCGTTTCTCCTTTTATGCGTCTATGGTAGATATACTTAAAGTAATTTCTTCTAATACGTCGAGAAGAACTTTAACGGTATCGAGAGCGGTAAACATTGTAACGTTATTTTCAACCGCCGCCCTACGAATTTTATAGCCGTCGCTTTCTTGACCAAGTGAATTTACGTTTCTAGTGCTAATAACGTAGGTAACGTAACCTTTACGAATAGCGTCTAAAATTTCTTCACTACCTTCGCTAATCTTTGCTTTAACTCTTGTTCTTATGCCGTTTTCTTTAAGGAATTTAGCAGTACCAACAGTCGCTTCAATGTTAAAGCCGAGATTGTAAAATCTTCTAACGAGCGGGAGCGCTTCTTCCTTATCGCAATCTGCAACCGATACGAACAACGTACCGTAATTCATTACGCTCATACCAGATGCTTGCAAAGCCTTAAAGAGCGCACGGTTAAACCTATCGTCGTAACCGATAGCCTCGCCCGTTGATTTCATTTCGGGTGAGAGATATGCGTCAAGCCCACGGAGTTTGTTGAATGAGAAAGCGGGTGCTTTAACGTACCAACGTTTCTTTTCTTGCGGGTAAAGTTCGGTTAAACCTTGTGATTTTAAACTTTCGCCCAAAATAACTTTAGTACCGATATCAGCAAGTGAATATCCTGTTGATTTAGAAAGGAACGGAACCGTTCTTGATGAACGTGGGTTAACTTCTATAACGTATACGTCTTCGTTTTTATCAACAATAAATTGTATATTATAAAGTCCTACTATTCCTATGCCAAGCCCTAATTTTTTGCCGTATTCAAGTATGGTTTGTTTTGCCTTTTCACTAACCGAGAAAGTGGGATATACACTTATGCTATCGCCAGAGTGCACGCCCGTTCTTTCGATAAGTTCCATAATCCCTGGAACGAAAACGTCTTTTCCGTCGCACACAGCGTCTATTTCAAGTTCTTTACCAACGATATATTTATCAACCAGAATAGGATGGTCTTCACTAATATCAACCGCATTTTGCAAGTATGCACGAAGTCCTTTTTCGTTACCGACTATTTGCATTGCCCTACCGCCTAAAACGTAAGACGGACGAACTAATACGGGGTATCCTATTTCTTCTGCCACCTTAACGCCGTCTTCAACGCTGAATACCGCTTGACCTTTGGGTTGCGGAATTTGAAGTTTTTCCATAATTTTTTCAAAGGCATCTCTATCTTCCGCATTGTTAATTGCTTCAACGTCCGTACCGATAAGTTTTGCGCCCCTTTCCATTATGGGTTTTGCAAGGTTAATCGCCGTTTGTCCACCGAGAGAAGTTATAACGCCAAATGGATTTTCAAACTCGATAACGTTCATAACGTCTTCTGCCGTTAAAGGCTCAAAGTACAATTTATCACTTACCGTATAATCGGTTGAAACCGTTTCGGGGTTATTGTTGATTATAATTGCTTCGTATCCGCTTTCTTTTATGGTCTTAACAGCGTGGACGGTAGAATAGTCGAATTCTACGCCTTGTCCTATACGAATAGGTCCGCTACCTAAAACAACCGTCTTTTCTTTATCGGTTACGATTGAATCGCCCGTACCCGTATAAGTTGAATAGAAGTAAGGTATATAAGCACCGCTATGCAAGGTGTCAACCATTTTGTAAACGGGCTTAATGCCGTTTTCCTTTCTAAAAGCGTTTACTTCAAGTTCAGTCATTTTCCAAAGCTTGCCGATATATGCGTCTGAAAAGCCCATTTGTTTTGCTTGTCTTAAAACGGCAAGGTCTTTAACAGCACTTGCAAGTTTCTTTTCCATTTCAACTATATCTAAAATACACTCTAAGAAAAGTGGGGTAATTTTGGTTATTTCGTGTACCTTTTTAATATCTGCATCACGGCTTAAAAGTTCTGCTATTGCGAAAATATTATCTGACTTGAATTCTTTAATATAAGAAAGCAACTCGTCGTTAGACATTGTGTCAAACTTGTGATGATATATGTGATTTACACCAACTTCTAACGAACGAATTGATTTAAGCATACATTCTGAAAGGTTAGAACCTATACCCATAACTTCGCCCGTCGCTTTCATTTGCGTGCCGAGAGTGTTTTCCGCAGTAGTAAACTTATCGAACGGGAAACGTGGGAATTTAGCAACCACGTAATCAAGTTTTGGCTCTTTATCAGCAGTAGTTCCCGAAACGTGAATTTCGTTTAAGTTCATGCCAACGGCAACTTTTGCCGTTACTTTTGCAATAGGATACCCACTAGCCTTACTTGCAAGAGCAGACGAACGAGAAACTCTAGGGTTAACTTCTATAAGATAATATTCGCTTGTATAGGGATTTAGCGCAAATTGAACGTTACAACCACCTTCAATTTTAAGTTCACGAATAATCTTTATCGCTGCGTCGTTAAGCATTTTTAAGTCGTGGTCGTTAAGAGATAAAATAGGTGCTACAACAATTGAGTCGCCCGTATGCACGCCTACCGGGTCTACGTTTTCCATACCGCAAATGGTAATGGCGTTATCGGTAGAGTCACGCATAACTTCAAACTCTATTTCTTTATAACCTTTTACACTCTTTTCAACAAGCACTTGATGTACTGGTGAAAGTTTGAGTGCGTTTTTCATTATTTGCTCTAATTCTTCTTCGGTGTCGGCAAACCCACCGCCCGTTCCGCCAAGCGTAAACGCAGGGCGCAATACTACGGGATAGCCGATTTCTTTTGCCGCTTTCTTTGCTTCTTCTATGCTGTAAGTAATTTCAGACTTTATAACCGGTTGACCTATGCTTTCGCACATTTCCTTAAATAATTCTCTATCTTCAGCACGTTCAATACTTTTAGCGTTAGTTCCAAGAAGTTCAACGCCACATTCTTCTAAAACGCCTTTTTTAGCAAGTTGCATTGCTAAATTTAGCCCCGTTTGTCCGCCCAAACCAGGAATTATTGCATCAGGACGCTCATAACGCAAAATTTTTGCTACGTATTCGAGCGTTAAAGGCTCCATATAAACCTTATCGGCAATAGAAGTATCCGTCATTATCGTTGCGGGGTTACTATTTACTAATATTACTTCATACCCTTCTTCTTTAAGCGCCAAGCACGCTTGTGTGCCTGCATAATCGAATTCCGCCGCTTGCCCTATTACAATAGGACCACTCCCGATAACTAATACTTTTTTGATGTCATTTCTCTTCGGCATATTTTATCTCCTTAATTTAGTGAGTTTTTAACTTTAATTACTTTGCTTTATAAACTATTTCTCCGCCGTGCACGTTTAACAAACATTTACCGTACACTTGATAGCCGTTAAACGGCGTACTTTTTCCCATTGACAAGAAGTTTTGAGAGTTTATCTCGTATTTTTCGTCCAAATCAAACACGGCAAAGTCTGCAACGCCACCGTCTACTAACGCTTGTTCTAAACCAAATCGTTTAGCGGGGTTAACACTCATTAGTTCTATCAATTTTTCTAAACTTATTACCCCCGTCTTAACTAGGTTTGTGTATAACACAGGGAATGCAGTTTCTAATCCGACTATACCATTTAAACTTAACAACCCTTTACTCTTTTCTTCTTGCGAGTGTGGAGCGTGGTCGGTTGCTATCATTGAAAGCGTGCCGTCCTTTATGCCTTCTATTAAGGCAAGCATATCTCTTTTTGACCTAATAGGCGGATTCATCTTAAAACCGCCATCTTCTTTTAGCATTAAATCGTGTAAAACCAAGTAATGCGGTCCGGTTTCCCCCGTTACGTCAAGCCCTTTTGCCCTTGCCTTTCTAATAGCGTCCACACTTTCTAAGGTTGAAACGTGGCAAACGTGGTATTTAACCCCCGTTCTTTCGACTAGTTCAAGGTCTCGCCTTACTTGTTCGTATTCGCTTGCAGAAGAAATACCCTTGTGGCCGTGTGCCTTTGCATACTCACCGTCGTGAATATATCCACCGTTCAACAAAGACTCATCTTCACAATGCGCAACTATAATTTTATCCTTTTCTTTGGCTATTTTCATAGCCGAAAGCATCATTTGCTCGTTTTGAACGCCTTTTCCGTCGTCAGAAAAACCTTTAACCTTATCGGCAAGTTCAACCAAATCGGCTAACTCATTACCCATTTCGCCTTTTGTTATAGATGCGAACGGATAAACGGATATAACCGCATCTTTATCAATAATGTCTTGTTGAACTTTCAAGTTTTTTTCGCTATCGGGAACAGGTTTTAAGTTAGGCATAGTAAAAAGAGCACGGTAGCCTGCGGATGCACCAGCCTGCGTACCCGTCTTTACCGTCTCTTTATATGAAAAACCCGGCTCACGAAGGTGCGTATGCACGTCTACGAAACCGGGGAAAATATATTTATTTAAACAATCGATAATAATGGTATCGTCTGAAAAAGAATTAGGACTAGAAAAGAATACTTTACCCTGAGAAACGAACAAATCGGTCTTTATAAATTTACCATCGGAATATACCGTTGCGTTTTTCAGCGTTAACTCCATACACTACTCCTTTTTCGCAGAATAAAAGCCTTGCAAAAGCAAGGCTTAAAGTTACCAAACACGGGTAAGCCCGCTATACAGTCAAATCTCTCGGCGCAAATGCACACGATTTGAAATTTATCTTGTATAGAATAACATTTAAATGCAAATATGTCAACGATTTATAAAACCCTGCGACAAAATTTTTTTAAGTTAATTATATTATATAATTAAATAGTGGTTTTTAATTTTTAAGTTAAACGCCCTTTTTTCTGCCCAAATCAGTATTATCTACCTTTCTATCTCTTAACACTTTTTCGGGGTTAGGTTTAACTTCAAATCTATAATCTTGACCGTTTTTCTTAATATACTTTTCAATAACGTTATGAGATGCCACTTGTCCTATTGTTGAATTAACTTTGCGTTGATACTTAAAATAGTCCGCCGAATCGGGCAAATCGTCAATCTTTACAGTAGTTTCTCTATAAGCCGAATTTCTAACCGTGTTCATCACTTCTCTAATGTAGTTTATATTAGATTTCAACTTAATGAGCGACGGGAAATCCGCTCCGCCAACAAATAGTTGCTCCCACTCTCTGCCTTCGTATTTTTTTAGAATATCAGATGCGATTTTTAAATGCGTTAACTCTTGTTCAAAATGCTCTAACCAAATCTTTTTAATGCGTGGGTCGCTTTCATCTTGATAACAAGAATAATATAAATAACACTCGGTATATTCGTGCATAACCCAACCTTCAAGCAAGGTGCTAGACGGGTCCATAAGCGAGCCGTAACCCGAAACGTGTTGTTCTTCTATCATTGCGATTTCCGTGTATAATTTTCTGCCCAAATCGTTATGATAAAATCCTGCTATATTCATATAGTAGTTCATTGTTTGTTGTTCGGCTGCGGTAATTATTCCCGTGTGCAATCTCGTAATTAATGAATCTTGCCAGCAATTTATATATCTTCTTATGTCGTCTTTAGGATGGCGGTGTTCTGCAATAGTTGGACGGGCGGGCGTAATTTCTGTATAGCCACCCACTAATCTTTCAGCGTGCACGCCTTCGTCCATATCTAAAAGGTTTGCGTATCTATACAAATGGTCAAAATCTTCAAGCAAAGCAAAATCAAGCGCCGCCTTACTGTTTGGACAAGGCTCATTTTGAGCCAAAATTGCTGTCAAATCAATAGCCAGTT
>JAGCIP010000014.1 GCA_017648525.1 Clostridia bacterium | reverse complement strand
AACGATTGGTGGTGGGGTTCAACTCAAACAAACGGGTCAAAATATGTAGACGCTTTCTATGAAATGTCTCAAAAATCGTCGCTTACCGCAGCGGATTATTTTAAAGGCTTAGCAAAAACGTACTCTAAGGCAAATTGGGATAAACAGATGTCAAAATATTACAACAAATAAATTTTAAGGAGTGACTTATGAGAAAAGCAAAGAGGAGAATACACTCTGAAGATTCTGGATTTCTGAAAACTATTTTCAGACCAATAACTTTTGTCTTTTCTTTCGTTTTTCGATGGATTAAAGATTTGTTTTACGGTCTTACGGTAGCTATCCATCAAGGAAGAAAAAAAATATTCAAACCTAAAACGAAACTGGCGAGTATGTCTTCGAAGCGTAAGAAAGAATTGATATTCTTCATTTGCTTGGTTGCATATCCCATTGCTCAGTTTATAGTTTTTTACGTGGGTGTAAATATTAACTCAATTTTACTTGCATTTCAACGTTATGATTTAGAAACAGCAACCTTTACTTTTTTAAACAAGGGTGAGCTTTTTGCAAACTTTAATAACTTTATTAAAGATATGGCAAATGATGCAACGATGATAATTGCAACGAAAAACTCGATTAAACTTTATTTGGTTGGACTAATAATTGGGTTGCCGTTAAATTTGATATTTTCTTTCTTCTTGTATAAGAAAATACCAGGATCGGGATTTTTTAGAATTGTTTTATTTTTGCCACAGATTATATCGGCGTTAGTTGTTTCGCTAATTTTTCGTTATTTTATCGAAAGCGCTTTACCGGAACTTATTGGGTATAACCTTTTAACCCAGAAAGAAACAGGGTTTAACACTATCATATTTTATTGCATTTGGGCTGGGTTTGGTTCACAAATACTTATTTACACTAGTTCAATGTCTAAAATTGATGATTCCATTGTAGAAAGCGCTAGTTTGGAAGGGTGTTCGGCGATACAGGAATTTTGGTATATTACCTTGCCGTTAATATTCCCGACTATAACAATATTTCTTGTTTCTGGTGTCGCTGGATTATTCACTAGTCAAGCAGGGTTGTTCAATTTCTATGGTACGGGCGCACGAGAAGATATGAAGACATTAGGATACATATTCTTTGTTACGATTATGAACTCGGATACCGCAAGTTATGTGCAATATCCATACGCTTCAGCAGCAGGGTTGGTGTTTACATTAATTGCAACGCCTATAGTGTTGGTTGTTAAATGGGCACTTGAAAAATTTGGTCCAACTACAGAGTAAGGGGTGATTCTATATGACTAAAAATAAAGAAAAAAAATCAAGAAATATCTTTTTAGCAATAGGGTTTATCCTAATGCTTGTTTATACCATAAGCTTTTTGGTTCCTGTGGTTTGGGCAATTATAACTTCTACTAAAACTGAACTCGACTTTATGACCAATATTTTCGGTTGGCCCAAAAAAATGGGTAAAAATTATACCTTTTATAATAATTATGTCTTTGCTTATAATAACATGAAAGTTGGGGTTAAAGGAATTGGGAATATCTACATTGTGGAAATGTTCTATAATGCTATTTGCTATTCAGTAACTTCAACAATTATGCATACTTTACCACCATGTATTGCAGCATATGCAGGAGCCAAATACAATTTTAAGTTTGGCAAAGTTATGTATACTATTGTTATTGTAACGATGATATTACCTATTGTTGGGAATATGGCGTCAAGTATTCAAATGGCAAAATGGGTAGGCGTTTATGATACATTTTGGGGAATAGCTATAATGAAGGGTAGCTTTTTAGGAACAAATTTCTTAATCTTCTATGCTGCATTCAAATCTTTGCCTAATGATTTCAAAGAAGCCGCAGAATTAGACGGTGCTTCACAATTGCACATACTTTTATTTATTATACTTCCTTTAGTAAAAACAACTATTAGCGCGATTGCTTTGCTTTCTTTTATTGGATATTGGAATGATTATTCAACAGCTCTTATATATATGCCGAGTAAACCTACCATTGCATACGGATTATACGCTTTTACGCATACATCATCAAATGAAGCTAGCTTTGTTACGGTTCGTGTAGCTGCTTGTATGATGGTTACGCTTCCTATCTTTATTGTGTTCGTATTGTTTAAGGATAAACTTGTTGGCAATATGGCGGTTGGCGGTATAAAAGGATAATTATTTAGGAGAAAATTATGAAAAAATTAAGAACAATTATAACGTCACTAATTTTAATATTTGCAGTTGTTGTTATTGGCGGTATCTCTATGTTGAATGTGAGTAAAGCAGTAGCAATCACTTCCGCAAAAGAATTGTTTGTAAATGCTTCAGGCGTTACAGTAAAACAAAATGCCGAGGCACCCGATACCTTTCTTGATTACAAAGGAAATACAATTGCTCGTGATTTTGATTTGGGAATGCATGGTGTTTTACTTAATAGTGATAAAGTGGGTTCAACAATAGAGTTGGCTCCAACGTTTTCTGGTGATTTTAGTATGACTTTTCGTGCTTATTCAGATGTTAGTTTTGGTTCTGATGAAGTGGCGGAATTTAACACTGATAAGTACGTAATGACGTCTTATGCCGACCTTCGTGAGATATCTTTCATATTTGAAGACGAAACAGGTAAGTCATTCACTATAGCAATTGCGGCGGGTGAAAAATACAATGTT
>JAGCIP010000138.1 GCA_017648525.1 Clostridia bacterium | reverse complement strand
CCGTGGACGCTATCTTTGCGGAAATGAGAGTGCTTGGCGATAAGATTAGCGAGTGCGACGCCAAAGCAAAAGAACTTGAAGAACAAGTTTTTGACATTTTGTCACGCATGCCTAATATTCCAGACGAAGATTTACTTGCCGGCGAAAAGGAAAATAACCAAGTAGTTAGAGTAGTTGGTGAAAAACCCGAATTCTCTTTCCCTATGCAAAACCACGTTGACCTTTGCACTAAACTTGGAATAATAGATTACACCCGTGGAACTAAACTTTCTGGCGGTGGCTACTGGCTATATCGTGGAGACGGCGCAAGACTTGAGTGGGCACTTTTAAACTTCTTTATCAGCGAACACTTAAAAGACGGTTACGAATTTATACTTCCCCCGCATCAACTCGGTTACAACTGCGGTTTCGGCGCAGGACAATTCCCCAAGTTTAGCGACGAAGTTTATTGGCTTGACTGCGACGAAGATAGAAAGAAAAACCGCTTTATGTTACCGACTGCGGAAACTGCTCTCGTTAATATGTACGCAGGCGAAATTATCGAAGAAAGCAAACTTCCTATGAAGTTCTTTGCATACACCCCTTGCTATCGTAAAGAGGCAGGCTCTTACCGTGCGGAAGAACGTGGTATGATTAGAGGGCATCAATTCAACAAGGTTGAAATGGTACAATACGCTCACCCCGAACGTTCTATGGAAGCGTTTGACGAATTAGTAAATAAAGCGGCTAGCCTTATTGAAAAATTAGGACTTCACTTCCGTGTCAGCAAACTTGCCGCTGGCGACTGCTCTGCGTCTATGGCAAGAACTTACGATATAGAAGTTTGGATTCCCAGTATGGGCATTTACAAAGAAGTAAGTTCGGTTTCTAACGCAAACGATTACCAAGCAAGAAGAAACAACACCAAGTATCGTGATAGCAAGACGGGCAAACCCGCTTACTTACACACTTTAAACGGCTCTGGATTAGCAACAAGTAGAGTATTCCCCGCACTTATTGAACAATATCAAAATGCAGACGGCTCTATTACCGTTCCAGAAGTTTTAAGACCGTTTATGGGCGGACAAGAAATTATTAAATAAGCAAAACGTATCCACCCCGCTACGCATATACTCGTAGCGGGGTTTTATTTTTTAAAATATTTATATTTTAACTCTTTTTTGTTTGTAAAAGTTTTCGTTTATGCTATAATCTACCTTGTTTAAGGATAAATATGAGTTTAACTATCGGTATTGCGTCGGTTACGGTGGTCGCTATGACCTTGACCGTTTTAATAAAACCGTACGCTCAAATTAAAAACTTAAAAATAGGGCTTTACTGGGTGGTCTGCTTAATAGGTGCAGTTTTAATGCTAGCAACTAACAGACTTTCCATATCTTCTGCTATAAGCGGAATAACGGCGGACACTTCGGTTAACCCTATAAAAATTTTACTGTTATTCCTTTCTATGACCTTGCTCTCGGTGTATCTTGGAGACGCAGGATTTTTTGATTATCTTGCAAACCGAATTTTTCTTAAAACCAAGGGCGGAAAGTTAAAACTCTTTTTGGTTTTATATGCGGTTGTATCTATTCTAACCGTATTTACTTCTAACGACGTTATTATTTTAACTTTTACCCCGCCCATTTGCATCTTTGCAAAGAAAGCCAAAATATCACCTATTCCTTTCTTGCTTGGTGAATTCGTTGCGGCTAACACTTGGAGTATGGCTTTTATAATAGGTAATCCCACCAACGTGTATCTCGCAGGCTCTGCTGGGATTAGTTTTTTAGAATATTTTTCGGTTATGTTCTTGCCGACAATCGTCGGCGGAATAACTAGTTTAGCCGTTCTTTTGGTTTTGTTTATGAAAGACTTAAAATCGCCCGTCCCTGAAAACCGCGAGTTTGACAAATCTCAAACGCACGGCACGGTTAAACACCTTGCACCGTTAGTCGTTGCGCTTGTTCACTTGTTCGTTTGCATTTTCTTGCTTGCTATTTCGGACTTTATTAAAGTAGAAATGTGGATTATTTGCGTTCTTTTAGCGTTATCCTTAACGGTTTTTGACCTTATTTACGATATAACGGTTGAAAAAACCGTTATTCCCGTAGTTCGTTCGCTCCGCAAAGAGCCTTACGAACTAATACCTTTCGTGCTTTCTATGTTTATAATAGTTTTGGCTTGGAAAGAAAATGGCGTTACCGATTTGATAAGTTCGTTTATCGTTTCGGGCGAAAATAAAGACGCTATTTCGGTTGGATTTTTATCGGCGTTTTCGGCTAACTTTTTAAACAATATTCCTATGAGCGTTTTGTTTGAAAGTATAATCGGCGGAAAAAGTTTACCCGCCTTGTACGGTGCGGTTATCGGCTCTAATATCGGGGCTTTCATAACCCCCGTCGGTGCGCTTGCTGGGATTATGTGGAATAAAATTTTAGTTAGATACGGCGTTAAACTCTCTTTTGCTAAATTCGTGCTTTACGGCGTTGCGGTGGCGATACCCACGCTTACAACAACGCTTTTAACGCTATTTTTGGTTTTGTAATATGATGACCTTACTTTTAATCGTAATTTTCATAACTTTTATAGGCTTAGGCGTGCCAGACTCGGTGCTCGGCTCTGCGTGGCCGGCAATGTTTAAGGACCTTTCCGTATCGGTTAGTGCGCAAAGCGTTTTAACCGTGCTAATCTCTGCGGGAACGGTTACCGCCAGCGTGTTTTCCGCACGCCTTATAAACAAATTCGGCACGGGGCTATTAACTTGTTTGAGCACGGTTTTAAGTTGCTTTTGCCTTTTAGCCTTTTCTCTTGCGCCGTCCTTTTGGTATTTAGTGCTTTTATCTTTCCCGCTCGGTGCGGGTGCGGGCGCAATAGACGCATCTCTAAATAATTTCGTAGCCGTTCACTATAAATCTACACAGATGAATTTTTTACACAGTTTTTACGGCGTGGGCGTGGCGTTAAGCCCCTACCTTATGTCCTTTGCGCTTGCTGACGGCAACGACTGGCGGGCGGGCTATCGCACGGTGTTTTTTATTATGCTCGCCGTTTCGGTTATAACCATTTTAGCCCTACCCCTTTGGAAAAAGGCAAAAAAACTCCCCACCGAATCGGCAAAGGAAGTTCCGCCTAAAAATTTAACAATTAAACAAATGTCTAAAATGCCCGCAGTCCGCATAGGTTGGGTGGTGTATTTCTCTGCAACCGCTTTAGAATTTACTTGTGGAATTTGGGGTTGCACTTATTTGGTTTCGGCAGAAGGCTTAAGCGAGGCTTTTTCCGCAAAACTCATTACACTTTACTATATCGGTATGACGCTTGGACGGTTGCTTTCGGGCGTGGTGTCAACTAAATTTTCAAACCTTAAAATAGTAAGTATCGGCTACACGATAGTGGGCGGGGCGATTGCGCTTTTGTTGTTGCCTATTCCCCCCGCTTATAAAGGCGTTGCTTTGCTTTTAATAGGGTTTGGCAACGGACCTACTTTCCCCAACCTAATTTATTTAACGCCTAAATTCTTTGGGAAAGAAAACTCTCAAGCAATAATCGGCTCTCAACTTGCCGTTTGCAATCTAGGTATACTTTTAATCCCCCCGCTATTCGGCGTGCTTGCGGGTGTGCTTTCTCTAAAACTATTCCCGCCGTTCGTTTTAGCCTTGTTCATCTTTATGCTTTTAAGCACTATTATTTATATTAAACACGCCAAAAAAGAGCAAAAATCATTTAACTATTGATTTTTATTTGGGTTTTTGCTATAATAAACGCAAGGAGATAACTTATGCAAAAAATAGCACAATTTTTTAAGGTTAGTAAAGATGAATTTATAAAAAGCGGAAACCCCGCCGTTTACCAAGATATAATTTTACCTAAACGTGCCACGGTTGGTAGCGCAGGTTATGACTTTTTTGCGCCCGAAGAATTTAGTCTTTTACCTAACCAAACGGTAAAGATTGCGACGGGTGTCCGTGTTAAGATAGACGCTGGCTGGGTGCTTAAAATTTACCCCAGAAGTAGTCTTGGGTTTAAGTATAGGCTTAACCTTGACAACACGGTTGGTATTATTGACAGCGATTATTATTACGCCGATAACGAAGGTCATATTTTCATCAAGATGACAAACTGTGGTAATACCCCGCTAACCGTAGAAAAAGGCAAGGCGTTTGCGCAAGGCATTTTCCTTGAATACGGAATTACCGTAGACGACGAGTGCGACGGCGTTCGCACGGGCGGACTTGGTAGCACGGATAAAAAGTTATAATAAATCATTAAAAAAGCCGATTGAAAATTCAATCGGTTTTTCTTTTTTATTATAAACTCATTATGGTGTCTATAGCATCTAAATATCCGTCAAACCCTTTGCCCGATATCGTGCGGGTTGCAAACTGTTTTACGAAAGATATTTTTCTAAAATCTTCACGCTCGTCCACCTTTGTTATATGCACTTCAACGGTGGGAATATCAACCGCTTTAAGTGCATCTAAAATAGCAACGCTCGTATGCGTGTAAGCACCTGGGTTAATAACTATTCCGTCGTATTTATTAAGCGCTTTTTGAATTTTAGTGACTATTGCTCCTTCATAATTGGACTGAAAGCACTTTACTTTAACTTTCTTTTCTTTAGCGTATGATTTTATTTTTTTTACGAGCGACAAATAGGTCTTGTCTCCATAAAGTTCTTTTTCTCTTATTCCTAACATATTAAGGTTAGGTCCGTTTATAACTAAAATCTTCATAAAATATCAGTTACTCCTTTTATAGCGTCTTGTAAATCACCGTCGTTTTGAACGGAATAATCGCTAAAACTCAAATATAAATCCTTTCTTTCTCCATAAAGTTTGAAAATTTCGCCGTCTTTAGAAAGTGGTCTGTTTTCGATTGAAAGTTTTTCAAGCGTACGCTTTATCCAAATTATATCTCCATTTTGTTTAAGCGGAAAATAGTTTTCTTTATCTTTAACAACTCCGCCACCCGTCGCTATAACTTTGTTTGAAAGTTTGCCAACTTCCCTTAAAACTTCTTTTTCCAAATTTCGGAAAAATTCTTCTCCGCTTTGACTAAATATGGTGGGAATATCACGCCCGTCCTTTTCCACAATTTTTTGGTCGGTGTCTATAAATTCTTTGCCTAAAATTTCGGCAAGATTTTTTCCTATCGTGGTTTTTCCGCTACCAGGCATACCGATTAGCACGATATTTTTAGTGGTTTTGCTAATTTTATCTAAAACGCTTTCTATAATATCGTCTTTGCACCTTTTATCTAAAAAAAGTTCCATAGCGTATTTTGCCTGCGCAACTAACATAGGCAATCCACCGCTATACTTAACCCCTAACTCTTTGGCTTGAAACAGCAATTCTGTTAAAAACGGATTGTAAACGACGTCTAAGACCCCGTCCAAAAAAGAAAAGCGTGATAAGTCTAAAACCCTTTCATAATTGTTGGGATACATGCCAACGGGGGTTGTATTTAT
>JAGCIP010000137.1 GCA_017648525.1 Clostridia bacterium | reverse complement strand
TCGCTAACGTCAACAGCAACCACTTGAGCACTCGTTTTTTTGTTAAAAGTTATTGCTATAGCACCACTACCCGTGCACAAATCTAAAACCTTACTATCTTTATCTATAACTTTAATTGCGTTTTCAACCAAAATTTCAGTTTCTGGGCGGGGTATTAACACTCTTTCATCAACCTTAATGGTGTAACCATAGAAATCCGTGTCGCCTATGCAATACCAAAGCGGTCTGCCCGTAACACGCTCGCTAACAATATTGTTAATTCTTTCAACGTTTTTTGCCGAAATAAGTTTATCACTATTTACTTCGTTACGTTTAATTTCTGCGACTATTGAAACAATCCACTCGGCTTCTGCACTTTCAGTAATTCCACCTTCTAAAAGACTTTTTCTAACGTCACTCAATAACTCGCAACATTTTCTTGGAACAATAAACTGTTTTTCCTTTATAGTCTTGTCCGCATCCATTTCTAAAACGGTTTTAAATGACGTAATTGCCACTTCAATCATATCGTCGCTAGGCTCACGAGTTGTAATTCTTTGGAGCAACAATCCAGGGATTTTTAGGGGAAAGAATAGCACGCAATCGGTCTTAGCCAAGCCTTTAAGCATTTCATAAGATATGCCCGCAACTATCGGCAAAAGCGCTAATTTAAGCAATATTCTATATAACTTTTCAACGCTAACGCCAATAAGTGCTTCAACACAAGCAAACACGATTATACTTATTAATAGAACGAACACCATAAAGGTTGTTCCGCATCTATCGTGAACACGAGAACATTTTTTAACGTTTTCAACCGTTAATTCTTCGCCCCGTTCATAACAAGATATAGTCTTATGCTCCGCACCGTGATACATAAAAGTTCTTCTAATATCTTTTAAGCACGAGCACAACAACAAATAACCAATAAAGACTAAAAGTTTTAATCCGCCTTCAATAAAATTCTTGCCCCACAAATCAAATTTAGTAGAAAAAATGTTTTCTAAAAGCGTTCTTATAAACTGTGGCAACCACATAAAAAGAAATACGGCAACACCTAAACCGATAACTAACGATAGTGCGCTAATTACACTAATAATATCTAATTTTAACTTTTCTGAAAGCCATTTTTCAAATTTAGACTGCTCAACCTCGCCGTAAACTTCCGCAGAACGCAAAAGAACGCCCGTTCCACCAACCATTGACGAAACGAACGACACAACTCCTCGAACAATAGGCAGTTTAAGAAAAAAATTACGCTCTTTTGGTGGTTTAACACGTTTTGTTTCAAGCCTAATTATCCCATCAGCATCACGAACGGCTGTCGCCATAGACGATTCGCCACGCATCATAACGCCTTCTAATACTGCCTGTCCGCCGATTGAAACTTTTTTGCAAGAAGTTTTATTACAGTCTTTATTTTTCATAGCGACTAAAAAAAAGGCTTTAAGAGTAACTCATACACTTAAAGCCGCGCAATATAGCGTACTATTTTGCTTTGCCATATCTCTTGTTGAATTTATCAACACGGCCGCCGGTATCAACCAACTTTTGTTTACCCGTGAAGAACGGATGGCACTTGCTACAAATATCAACTTTAATTACGTCTCCCTTTTTGGTAGAGCCAGTCTTAAAAGTTTCGCCACAAGCACATACTACTGTTACTTCATGATAATCCGGATGTATAGCTTCTTTCATAACACACCTCTTTTACTGATTTACCACAGTATTATATTATATTTTTCTTTGTTAGTCAACTATATACGGGTTAGTTTTTCAAAAAAAAGCAAAAACTTTTAATTTAATTCTACACGATTAAACGCTTGATTTTTTTTAATAATTATAATATAATGGTTGTAATTTTTGATTGTATGGAGAAAATATGAAAGGTTGGAAACTCGTTAAGCCTTTAACGTTAATTGAAAATGAAATTGACGAAGTTGATGAAGTTAATTCTTTGGCAAAGGTTAAAATCACCAAATCACTCATTTCTCTTTCAGACGTTTTAAGATATAAAGACGAATTAGATGGTGAAGACGTTGTTTTGGGTAGCGCAGGTATAGGCGTTATCGCACAGTCTGACACTAATCTTTTTGGTCTTGAAAAAGGCAAACACGTTTACGTTGAACCGAATAAAGAATGTTTAGAATGCTATAACTGCAAAAGTGGAAATACTGCAAAATGCTCTGACCTATTAACCGCTGGTGTGGATTTTGACGGTTTTTTGTGCGATTTTGTTTCTGCAGAATACGACAAGATTTTCGTTCTTCCCGAAAGCGTGCACGATTTAGAAGCGTTGTTCATTGAAAAAATTTCACTCGCTATTGCAGTTGTTGACAAACTTGGAATACAAAAAGGCGACTACGTTGCTATTTGCGGTGCAAACAACTTTGGCAATATTTTAGCACAACTTCTTATCTACTATCAAGCAGTACCTATCGTTCTCACTACTGACGAAGAAGATTATAAAATCGCAAAAGATTCTGGTATTTATTACGTTTTAGGTAGCGAAGATAACTGGCAAAAAGAAGTTAACGTTATCACAGGTGGCAGAATGACAAAAAGTGTTGTTTACGTTTCTGATTGTAATATACCTGCTGCAAAAGCCTTTGCCCTTGCATCTTATAACGCAGGCGTTGCTTTTACCGGTGTTTCCTACAAAAACAACTCTATATCCTTTGCTCAAGCAATTAAAAAACAACTTCAAATTTTGTGTATAAATAGCGGACACGGCAACACCGCAGCAAGTATAAACTTAATAGCAAACAAGGCAATCAATCTTTCGCATCTTAAACTTGACTCGTGTACTTATGAATCCGTACCCACCGCATTTGAAAAAATGAACGCAATGCTTGATGAACAAGGTAAAATTTACGAAGTAATAGTTGACCTTGTTAAATAATTTGATACTAAGTATATAAAAATAAAAAACCCTGAAGTTCAGGGTTTTTTTGTTATTCTTTTGTTTTACAATTGCGACAAAATAGCAGTCTTAAAAATTTACGTATTATCTTTGTCGGTTTAATACAACAAATTTTCATATATTTACCTCGCATACATTATTATATGTATAGAAGTAAAATTCTTGACACAAAACCTAAATTTCACGCAATTCCTTAATGATTTTTGCCCTATCAGGCTCATTGAACACCGTGCTACCTGCAACTATAACGTTTGCACCTGCGTCTTTAACAAGTTTAACGTTTTCTTTGGTAATTCCACCGTCAACTTCTATATCAATTTCCTTACCTATCTTGTTAACCAATTTTGCAACTTCTTCAATTTTGGGCAACACTTCTGGTATAAACTTTTGACCACCAAAACCAGGGAAAACACTCATAAGCAATACCATATCGCAAAGTTCAATAACGTCTGCAATTTTGCTAACTTCCGTATCAGGGTTAATAACGGCGCCACATTTTACGCCGTGGCTCTTAATAAGGTTTAACGTATCTTTTAATTTATCCTTACAAGCCTCGTAATGCACGGTGATAATGTCAGCCCCCGCATCTGCAAACTGCGGAACGTAATTCCACGGATTTACAATCATCAAATGTGCGTCGAAAACCGCTTTAGAATACTTACGTGATTCTTTTATTAGTTTAGGTCCAAAAGATATATTTCTAACGAAACTACCGTCCATAACGTCAAGGTGAATAACGTCTGCGCCATCACGAGTAATTTGCGCTATTTCTTCACCAATTTTTGAAAAGTCCGCCGATAAAATAGACGGTGCAATTTTAATTTTTTTCATAAGTCACTCTCCTACTTGAAATTTCATTATATATTTCGACGTATCTGCCGTATCTTTGCGCAGACAGTTCGCCGTTTTTTACTAATTCTTTTACCTTACAATCGGGCTCACTTACGTGTTTACACCCCCTAAACTTACACTCACAAGCAACCTTTAAGTATTCAGGATAGCAGTCGGGTAATTCTTCTACACTTACCATTGCGTCAATAACAGCAAAGCCCGGAGAATCTATCAATCTAACGCCGTTAATCTCAAATATTTCAGATTTTGTCGTCGTATGTTTTCCACGCAAGATTTTTTCGCTAACCGACCCCGTAAGTAAATTTAGGCTGAACGCAGAATTTATTATAGAAGTTTTACCAACGGCACTTTGCCCTGCAAGAACAGTTAATTTACCATTTACCAAACCTTTTAAATAATCTACGCCTTCCCCCGTTTGCGCACACAAACTAAACACGTTTATACCTAAACCGCCGTACTCTTTTTTTATCTCGTCAAAAAGCATTGGGTTTATATCGGTTTTGTTTACGGCTATAACCATCTCAACGTCTTCTTTAACAGCATTTAGATAAAGTTTATCAATTAAATAATAATCTGGTTTAGGCTCTGGTGAGATAACCGCAACTATTAAATCAACGTTTGAAACGTTTGGACGAACAAACTTGTTTTTTCTTTCTAAAACCTTTGTTATCACGCCACCGTCAACTTCGACGTAATCACCAACGCAAATTCCGTCGCTTTTAATTTTAAGTATACCGCGAGCCTTACATTTGACACTTTTTCCGTCAATATTTACAATGTAAGAATCACTACTTGCTCTATATACTTGCCCTTGCAATTTATTCTCCTATTATTTCTCCGTTTTCTTCTAAATAGCGCTGGCGTAATTGACCACAGGCCCCGCCTATATCTTCGCCCATTTTTCTTCTTAAAGTAACGGATAACCCACCTTTTTCCAACACGCCCAAAAATCTATATGCGTCTTTTTCTGTTCCACCGACCAAGTCGTTTTCCTTTACTTCATTTAGCCTTATCAAATTCAAATGACAAGGTCTACCTTTAAGCAAGGAAATCAACTTTTCCGCATGGCGAGAAGTATCCGTTTCCCCTTTAATTAAAACATATTCAAATATGTATCTCCTGCCCGTCTTTTTAAAATAATTTTCACAAGCGGACAAAATTTCTTTAATAGAATAAGCCTTTGCAATCGGCATTATTTTTTGTCTTTCTTCGTCAAATGGCGAGTGCAAGGAAACGGTTAAGTTTATATTTACACCATCATCCGCTAATGCATACATTTTAGGAACTACGCCTGCAGTTGACAAGCTTATATTACGTTGACTTATATTTATTCCGTTTTTTTCTGATATTAATTGCAAAAATTTTAGCGTGTTATCGTAATTATCTAACGGCTCACCACTACCCATCATTACAACGTTAATAATTTTGCGTTTATCAGCTAATCCACCGCCAAGATATCTATTTACGGCAAGAACTTGCCCTAATATCTCACCCGATTCAAGATTTCTAACCAAACCGTTTAGTCCAGACGCACAAAATGCGCAATGCATTCTGCAACCCACCTGCGTTGAAACACACAAGGTGTAACCATACTTATATTTCATAAGCACGCCTTCAATTAGGTTGTTATCGTGTAGTTTATACAAAAACTTTTCCGTTCCATCAACCGATTTAATCGACTTAATTATCTTTATAGACTGTGCCGAATAGGTCTT
>JAGCIP010000013.1 GCA_017648525.1 Clostridia bacterium | reverse complement strand
GTTTTTCCTTGTTAGGAAGTTCGGTATATCCTTGGTTTTGCGCTTGCTCCATAAGTTGACGTGCACGTTTGCTAGTCACAACGCATAGTTCATACTTTGAGCCGATTTTTTGTGCCAATTCGTCAATAGGCGGTTTATGTATCATTTTAATTCTCCTTTAGGAATTATTTGTTTTTTCTAATTTTATTATATTTTCAACGTCCTTAACTGCGGTTAAAAGGTCGTCGTTAACAACTGTATAATCGTATAGATTGCTTTTACCAAGTTCGTAATCTATTCGTTGCATACGCAAATTTATTTTCTCTTCACTTTCCGTGCCACGTTTAATTAAGCGTCTTTTAACTTCTTCTACAGACGGTGGCAATATCATTATAAGAACGGCGTCTTTATAGTTCTTTTTTACTTCTAAACCACCGTTAACGTCAATTTCAAGCAAGACGTCGTTAGTAACAAGTTTATTTAAAACGAATTGTTTTGGCGTGCCGTAATAATTTTCAAAATGTTCTGAATGTTCTAAAAATCCGTCATTTTGCATTTTAGAAACAAACTCGTTTTTATTAATAAAGAAATATTCTCTGCCGTCTATTTCCCCGTCTCTCGGCATTCTAGTGGTGCAAGAAATACTTAGTGAAAGACTTTCGTTTCTTTCAACAAGCAATTTCGCTATCGTACCTTTACCAACACCGGACGGCCCAGATAGAACTACTAATACGTTTCTCATAATTACTCTAAATTTTGTACCTGTTCTCTAACTTTTTCTATCTCGTTTTTAAGTTCTAAAGCGCATCTAGTAACTTCTATATCATTCGATTTAGAACAAATAGTGTTAGTTTCCCTGTTAAACTCTTGCATTAAGAAATCAAGTTTCTTGCCCGCACCTTCGGTAGTAATTATTTCCTTAAACTGCGCAACGTGTGAATTTAAGCGAGTAAGTTCTTCGTCAATGTTAACTCTATCGGTGTAAAATGCAACTTCGCTTAATAATCTCGCTTCGTCATATTTAACGTCTTGTAAAAACTCTTCAATTCGTGCCTTTAATTTCTCTTTATATTCTAAAGCAACTAAAGGGGCTCTCTTTGCAATCTCTTTTGCTAAACCGCTTATCGTTTGCATACGAGACAACATATCGTTTACTAACTTTTCCCCTTCGGTTTTTCTCATATTGTTAAGATTTTCACAAGCACGACTTACGGTATTTTTGATAATCTCTTCAAACTCGGTAACGTCCGCAACGGAATTGTCAGATATAACTTCAGGGAGTTTCATTGCTTGACTAACCGTAAAATCGTTTGGCATAGAAAGTTTTTCAGCAATGGCTTTACTTGCTTCATAATAGCCAACGACTTTTTCAAGATTAACTTCTAAACCAACTTGCTTTTCACGATTATCGGAAAAATTAACGAATAAATCTATTCTGCCACGTTTAACAAATTTTTGAACTTCCTTTCTAATTAAATCTTCAAACACCAAAAACGACCTAGGAATTTTGCAGTTTAGATCAAAATTACGGTTGTTTACCGTTTTAAGTTCAACTAATAAATTTATGCCGTTTTCCAAATATTCGGCTCTACCGTAGCCGGTCATGCTGTACATAATCCATCTCTCCGAGAAACTAGTATTAAGCAAAAATTTTGCATTGACAAATAATTACAATTATTTTATCACAAAAATATAATTTTATCAAGTTTTTATAAGCGATTTAAAAGTTTCTTCGTCTATAATTTTAATACCAAGTGCTTTTGCCTTGTCAAGTTTACTTCCTGCACTCTCTCCTGCAAGCACAATAGTCGTTTTTTTAGAAACACTAGACTGAATTTCGCCCCCTAAATCTTCAATGATTTTAGACGCTACATCACGCTTAAACTCAAGCAACGTTCCTGTTAAAACCACCTTTTCACCAAGGAACACACCGCTTTTAACTTTTGTTGGATATTCGATTTTCACGCCAAGATTAAAAAGTTCTTCTATATCGTTGCGGTTAAACTCGTCCTTAAAATAACTTTCAATACAATCGGCAACAATTTCTCCAACGTCTTCAATACTCAATAATTTATCTTTGTCAGCATCAATCAAATCGTTCAAAGTTACAAATGTTTCCGCTAAATCTTTCGCTGTTTTTTTGCCGACGTTATCAATGCCTAAAGCGTAAATAAAATTAGCAAAATCAACCGTTTTAGACTGCTCTATGGCAGTAAAAAGATTTTCCGTTTTGGCATCTTTATACCCTTCTAACCTTCTAACTCTTTCACGGTCTAATTTATACAAATCGCTAAAACTGTTAACACCGAAAGTATCAAATAAAAGCCCAGCCGTCTTTTCACTAAACCCTTCAATATTCATACCATTTTTGCAAGCAAAATTAGTTAGTTTAGCAATAACCCTTGGACGACAGTTTTTATTAGGGCAAAAAATGTTTGCACCGTTTTCAACTAATCCGCTACCGCAATACGGGCACTCGGTTGGTTTAACAACCTCTTTACAATTATCAAAAATTTCAGTTGTACCAAGAATTTCGGGTATAACTTCGTTACTTCTCCTAATTAAAACCCTTGCACCTATTTTTACACCCTTTCTTAAAAGGTCACCATAGTTATTTAGAGTTGCTTTTCTAACCGTTGCACCGCCTAATTCAGTCGGCTCTAATATTCCAAGCGGGGTTAATTTCCCCGTCCTACCAACTTGCCATTTAACGTCTTTTAATATGGTCGTAACTTCTTCCGCTTCAAACTTAAAAGCAATTGCCCAGCGCGGAAATTTATCAGTACTACCGAGTTTTTCCCTAACTGAAAAATCGTTAACTTTAACAACGGCACCGTCAGTCAAAATGTCTAGTCTTTTTCTGCTATTTTCAATATCTTTTATTGCAGACATAACATCTTCTATTCCATTGCAAACAGCAAAATATGGGTGAACCTTAAAGCCGTTTTCTTTAAGAAAATCAACACATTCTATTTGAGAAGTTAATTCCC
>JAGCIP010000012.1 GCA_017648525.1 Clostridia bacterium | reverse complement strand
ATAACGTCAGCGCCCTTTGTTGCAACCATTGGGTCAGTTATAAACTCTAAAACAGCACCCGTTTGCCTTGCTATTTGTTGACATTGTTTAACGAGTTCGCTATTCGGGAAATACTTTTTGGGTGAACACGCCACAAAGTGCATACCCATTTTAGCACAGCCAACCATCAAGGAATTGCCCATATTATATCTTGCGTCGCCCATATATACAAGTTTTTTGCCTTTTAAGTCGCCAAAATGCTCTTTTATGGTTAATAAGTCGGCTAAAATTTGAGTGGGATGATATTCGTTAGTCAAGCCGTTCCAGACAGGAATGCCAGCATATTTTGCCAAATCTTCTACTATTTCTTGACCATAACCACGATATTCAATTCCGTCAAACATTCTGCCAAGAACTCTCGCCGTGTCGGCTATGCTTTCCCTTTTGCCTATTTGAGAACCGCTCGGGTCTAAATAAACAGGGTGCATACCTAAATCTGCCGCCGCAACTTCGAAACTACAACGTGTGCGTGTGCTAGTTTTTTCAAATATAAGTGCGATATTCTTTCCTTCACAAATTCTATGCGGAATTCCCTTTTTCTTTTGATCTTTTAGATTTGCAGAATAATCTATAAGCCCACCTATCTCGTCGGGCGTAAAATCTAATAATTTAAGAAAACTTTTACCTTTTAAGTTCATATTTGCTCCTTTATTTTGCGCAAACTTCTTTTAAAACTTCTACGGCTTTTTTAAGCGCTCCATCGTCTATATTGAGTGCGGGAAGAAGTCTTACTTTATCCTTTGCCGTCAAGCAAGCAACCCCTTTTTCTAAACACTCTAAAACAACGTCTTTAGCGGGGCGAGTGGTCTTAATTCCAAGCATAAGCCCCATTCCGCTAACACTTTCCACGCCCTTTGCTCCCGATAATTCATTAACGATAAACTCACCTTTTTTCTTAACGTCTTTCAAGAAATTATCGTCAAGCCTTTCAATAACGCTAATTGCACCAGCCGAACATACGGGATTTCCACCAAAAGTAGAACCGTGGTCGCCTGCACCTAAAACCATTTCGGTCTTGTCGTTCATTATACAACAGCCTATCGGCAATCCACCACCAAGCCCCTTTGCCGTGGTAATTACGTCGGGCATAATTCCGTAATTCATATACGCATAAAGTTCTCCCGTTCTGCCGTTACCCGTTTGAACTTCGTCTACAACCATTATTATATCTTCTTTGTCGCAAAGTTCTCTAACGCCTTTAACGAAAGATTGCTCTAAAACGTTAACCCCGCCTTCGCCTTGAACGCACTCGATTATTATACCGCAAACCTTGTTCTCATTAACAAGTTTTTCCACGCTTCTAATGTCGTTAGCGTCTGCATAAACAAAACCTTGCGTCAACGGATTAAATAATTCGTGAAATTTATCTTGCCCCGTTGCCGATAAAGTCGTTAAAGTTCTGCCGTGAAAACTATTTTTAAGGGTTATTATCACGTTGTAATCTTTGCCCTTGTTGTCTGCACCGTACTTTCTTGCAACCTTTATCGCACACTCGTTTGCTTCTGCACCAGAGTTGCCGAAAAACACTTTTTTCATGCCCGTACGAGAACATAATATTTGTGCAAGTTTTGCGCACGGCTCGGTATAATACAAGTTAGAAGTGTGTTGAACTTTATTTAACTGTTCTATAACGGCGTTCTTCCAAACGTCGTCGCAAATACCAAACGCCGTAACGCCTATTCCAGAACCCATATCTATATATTCTTTGCCGTCAGCAGAATATAAATAAGAGCCTTTCCCGTATGCAAATTCAACGGGAAAGCGTGCATAAGTGTTAGCGACGTATTGTTTGTCTATGTTTATATTACTCATTTTACACCTTTTTGTCGGCAAGCACCATTGTACCTGCACCTTCGTCGGTAAACAATTCCATCAAAATTGAATGTGGAACTCTACCGTCCATTATGATAACCTTTTGAACGCCCTTGTTGATTGCTTCTATACAACAATCAACTTTAGGTATCATACCACCAGATATTACGCCTTCTTCAAATAATTTTTTTGCTTGGCTTATGGTTATTTCTGGGATAAGCGTATTCGGGTCGTCTTTATCTTGCAAAATGCCCGAAATATCGGTCATCATTATAAGTCTTTTTGCACCTAACGCACCCGCAATAAATGCAGATGCCGTGTCGGCGTTTATGTTATAGGTGTTGCCGTCTTTATCGCAACCAACCGTTGATATTACGGGAATATACCCCTTTTCTAAAAGGTCGGTAACAGTTTCAATGTTAACTTTTGTGATAGTCCCAACATAACCTAATCTTTCATCTTTCATTTTGGCTTCTATAAGTCTTCCGTCCATACCCGAAATACCCATAGCCTTTCCGCCCGTTCTTTCAATGTAGTTTACGAGCGATTTATTTATTTTACCTGCAAGCACCATTTGAACGATATCGACAGATTCTTTGTCTGTAACACGAAGTCCGTCTACAAAAGTGGGTTGTTTGCCTAATTTTTGCATCATTTCGCTTATTTCAGGTCCGCCACCGTGCACCAACACCACCTTAACACCCGTAAGCCAAAGCAATACTATATCTTGCATCACTTGTTCTTTAAGGCTTTGATTTATCATAGCGTTTCCGCCGTATTTAACGACTACTATTTCTCCGTTATATCTCTTTATATACGGCAACGCTTCGGTTAACACTTCCGCACGTTGTGCGTTAGAAAAATCTTGATACATAATACCCTCCACTAAATCAAGTACGATAATCTCCGTTAATTTTTACGTAATCGTACGTCAAATCGCAACCCCACGCAGAAGACGAACATTCTCCGTCGTTAAGGTTTACTGCTATTATAATTTCCTTTTCTAAAAGAATTTCTTTTGCCTTTTCTTCTGAAAAATCTACGCCACTACCGTTTTTGCAAACGTCGATAACGCCTTTTGCCGACTTAAAGGCAACGTCAATTTTTTGAACGTCTACGTCTGCGCCAGAATATCCTATTGCACAAAGCACACGCCCCCAGTTAGCATCTGCGCCAAACATTGCCGCCTTTGTTAAACTAGAACAAATAACGCTTTTTGCAACTTTTTTAGCAATTTCAAGTTCTTTTGCACCACTAACCGAACATTCCAAAAGTTTTGTAGCACCTTCTCCGTCGCCAGCAATAGCACGACAAAGAGTTACGTTTACCGTGTTTAAGGCTTTCATAAAGATAGCAAAATCTTCGTTTTCGCTATTGATTTCTTCGTTCTCAGCCATACCATTTGCAAGAACGGTTACCATATCGTTAGTAGAAGTATCACCGTCGATACTAATCATATTAAAGGTGTTTTGAATATCGCTCTTTAAGGCTTTTGAAAGCATTTCAGCGGAAATCTTAACGTCGGTAGTAATAAACACAAGCATAGTTGCCATATTCGGGTGAATCATACCGCTACCCTTTGCAATGCCACCTATACGGCAAGTCTTTCCACCAACCGTAAATTCTATAGCAACTTCTTTTACCGCTACGTCGGTAGTCATTATGCCTTCAGCAGCGTCCAAACTGCCGTTTGCCGACAATTTTTCTACTAAAGTCGGAATTCCGCTCTCTATTGCCGAAAGATTAAGCGGTTGACCGATAACGCCGGTTGATGCAACAACTATATCGTCTTTATTTATTTTTAATTCATTAGCAATCGCAAGGCTCATTTTTTCCGCAATTTCAATTCCGTTTGCATTGCAAGTATTAGCGTTTCCGCTATTACAAATAACCGCTTGCGCAACACCGTTACTTAAATGCTTTTTGGTAACGATTAAGGGTGCTCCCTTTACCAAGTTAGTCGTATAAACAGCCGCCGCCGTTGCGGGAACTTGGCTAAATATTAACGCTAAATCTTTTTTTGTGCGGTTTTTTCTTATTCCACAATGAACACCGCTTGCCGTAAACCCTTTTGCGGCACATACACCGCCTGATATAATCTTCATACTACTCTCCTAAATTAAGCCCCGTAGTTTCATCTACGCCTAGTAAAATATTCATATTTTGTATTGCCGCTCCCGACGCACCTTTTCCAAGATTGTCAAACCTAGATACGAGCAATATTCTATCTTGGTTGCCGTGTACGGAAATTTGCATATCGTCACGCCCACGCATAGCGTTTGCGGAAAGCAACCCGCCTTCGTCTGCATTTTCTAAAAATTTAACCATTTTGCCGTTGTACACTTCTTTGTATACGGACTTAATGTCTTCTATACTACCGTTAATATCTTTTCTAAATAGTGGAACGGTTACTTCCATACCCATATCGTAATCTGCTACTATCGGGCAAAATATCGGCGGATTTTCAAGCCCGCATATACCCACCATTTCAGGTAAATGCTTATGCGTTTGAGAAAGTGCGTATTGACGAGGAGCATCAAACGTAAACGGTCTATCTCCACTTTCGTATTCGGCAATCATCTTTTTGCCACCGCCCGTGTAACCCGTAATTGAAAAACAAGTTAAAGCAATGCTTTTATCAATTATTCCTTTTTGAACTAACGGCTCTATAAGTGCGATAAATCCACTTGCATGACAACCTGGATTTGCTATCCTATTAGAGTTCTTTATTTGTTCTCTCTTGCCGTTTAGTTCAGGGAAACCATACGCCCACGAGGGATTAACCCTATGCGCTGTAGAAGTATCGATAACCTTTACGTTGGGATTTTCAATTAAGCCAACCGCTTCGATTGCTGCAGCGTCTGGCAAACATAAGAACGCCACGTCGCACGAGTTTATTGCTTGCTTTCTTGCGCTTAAATCCTTTCTTGTTTCTTCAGGCAAAACTATTAGTTCTATATCTTCTCTTTTAGAAAGCCTTTCAACTATTTTAAGTCCGGTAGTTCCTGCGCTACCGTCTATAAATACCTTTTTCATTGTATTTTTTCCTTAACAAATTCTATTTGCTTTGCTACCGATTCGGGTGAAGTTCCGCCTTCTGAAATACGTTTTTTAACACAAGTTTCAAGGCTAATTTCTTCATATAAATCAGTTTCAAACAAATCGCTGTATTTTTTATACTCGTCTATCGACAAGGTTTCCAAAACCTGTCCGCATTTTATGCAATCGCCAACTATTTGTCCGCAAATCTTGTATGCAGAACGGAAAGGAAGACCTTTCTTAACCAAATAGTCTGCTAAATCGGTTGCGTTGATAAAACCTTTTTGCGCAGCAAGTTTCATATTTTCGGTTAAAACTTTCATTGTTGCAACCATAGGGGCAAAAACGTCTAAACACATATCAACGGTATCAGCGGCATCAAACACGCTTTCTTTATCTTCTTGCATATCTTTGTTGTAAGCAAGCGGTAAACCTTTAAGCATTGTTAAAAGCCCGATTAAATCACCGTAAACCCTACCCGTCTTTCCACGAACAAGTTCCGCCATATCGGAATTTTTCTTTTGTGGCATAATGGACGAGCCTGTGGTGTAAGCATCAGAAAGTTCAACAAACTTAAACTCCCAACTAGACCACAAAATAATTTCTTCGGCAAACCTAGATAAGTGCATCATAAGCATAGCAGATGCCGACGCAAATTCCACGCAGAAGTCCCTGTCTGAAACGCCGTCTATACTATTAAGTGCAATGTCGCTAAATCCTAACTTTTCCGCTTCAAAACGCCTGTCCGTATCATAGGTTGTTCCCGCCAAAGCACAGCAACCTATAGGACAAATATTAATTCGCTTATTAAGGTCGTTAAATCTATCAACGTCTCTTAAAAGCATCATAGCGTACGCCATTAAATGATGCCCGAAAGTAATAGGTTGGGCACGCTGTAAGTGGGTGTATCCCGGCATAATTGTCGATTTATGTTCTTCTGCTTGCAATAAAATCGCACTAATTAGATTGGTAATTTTATTGATGATAGCGTTGCTCCTATCACGTAAATACATTCTCGTATCGAGAGCAACTTGGTCGTTACGACTTCTTGCCGTGTGTAATTTCTTTCCAACGTCGCCTATTCTTTGGGTAAGCACTTGCTCGACGAACATATGTATATCTTCACAAGAATAATCAATTTCAAGAGAGCCGTTTTCTAAATCGGTTAAAATACCGTCTAACCCATCTATAATTTTGTCCGCATCAGCCTTAGAAATTATATTCTTTCCGCCTAGCATACTTGCGTGCGCCATACTGCCAAGAATATCTTGACGATACATTTTGCTATCGAATTTTATGGACGAATTAAAATCGTCCGCAAGTTTATCAGTACCGCCGTCCGTGCGCCCCGCCCACATCTTTGCCATAATCTTCTCCGAAAAAATGAAAATTGTCCTGCGCGGAAAAATCCCGTGCAGGAGCAATAGGTTTTTTAATTATTTATTGTTTTTATCAACCATAGCAGCCACTTTAATAGGCAAGCCGAACAAGTTGATAAATCCGTCAGCGTCCTTTTGATTGTAATCACTTTCGCCAAAGGTTGCAATTTCTTCGCTGTAAAGTGAATCAGGACTCCATACGCCTGCGTTTATCATATTGCCTTTGTAAAGTTTAAGGCGAACTTTACCGTTAACCTTTTCTTGCGTTTTGTCTACGAACGCAGCAAGCGCTTCCCTTAAAGGTGTAAACCATTGTCCGTTGTATACGAGTTCACCGTAAGTAACGGCAAGTTTTTGTTTTTCGTGCATTGTGTATTTATCAAGACACAATGTTTCTAAAACGCTATGCGCTTTGTATAAAATAGCACCACCGGGAGTTTCGTACACGCCACGGCATTTCATACCAACCAAACGGTTTTCAACGATATCTAAAATGCCGATACCGTTTGCTCCGCCAATTTTGTTGAGTTCTAATATAATATTTTTAGCGCTCATTTTCTTTCCGTCAAGAGCAACGGGTTTGCCTTGTTCAAAATCAAGTTCGATATAAGTGGGCTTATCAGGTGCGTCTATCGGTGAAACGCCCATTTCTAAAAAGCCTTTCTTTTCATAAGTAGGTTCGTTACCAGTATCTTCTAAATCCAAACCTTCGTGAGATAAGTGCCATAAGTTTTTGTCCTTAGAATAATTGGTTTCTCTGTTTATTTTCAAAGGAACGTTATGCGCTTCTGCATAATCAATTTCTTCTTCACGAGACTTGATATCCCATTCACGCCAAGGTGCGATAATATGCATATCTGGAACGAAATGCTTAAAGGTAAGTTCAAAACGAACTTGGTCGTTACCCTTACCAGTACAGCCGTGCGCAATAGCGTCTGCCCCCTCTTTAATAGCAATTTCAGCAAGCGCCTTTGCAATACAAGGACGTGCGTGAGAAGTACCTAAAAGATATTCTTCGTAAATAGCCCCAGCCTTTACGCAAGGAATAATGTAGTTATCAACGTAATCGTCGCTCAAATCTAAAACGTAACACTTTGATGCGCCCGTCTTTATAGCCTTCTCTTCTAACCCCTCAAGTTCGTCCGCTTGACCAACGTTACCAGCAACGGCGATAACTTCACAGTTGTTGTAATTTTCTTTAAGCCAAGGTATAATTATAGACGTATCAAGACCACCTGAATACGCTAAAACAACTTTCTTAATATCTTCTTTTTTCATATATTGCCTCCAAGCAACTTTTAATTTCTATGATATTATAAATCATTAAACTTTTAATGTCAACGAATTAACAAGGGTTTTTAAAATAATTTATGAATATTTATTTAGAATATTTAATGTTTTTATTCATATTTGTTTAATTATTCATTTATTTGTGAATATTTATATTTTTTATTCATTTATAAAATTTAGCGGTAAAATCAAAACGCCTTTGAAGAAAATTCAAAGGCGTTTTATTGATTTAAAAATTAAATTACTTAACTGAACGGCGATATTTTTCCGCTTCCCAGTTGTTGATAAAGTAAACTTCTTTTTCGTTCATTTTAGAAACGGTAAGACCTGCGTTCTTAATGGTGGTTACAACAAAGATATAAGCAGCAAGAGTTTCTTCTAAGGTAGTTGCTTGCTTAATATCGGTGTTGTAATAAACGTTGCCGTCTTTAACAACCAAAGTGTTGGGTGAGTGTGCCAAAATGTTGTTAAGATAAACGAGTTGGTCGGGATAAAGGGGCGTTTCGTCAAGGAGCGCTTTGTCAAGCACGTTTTCTTTAACGAAATTCTTAACGATTGCCGTGTCTGAAACAAAGCCCGTTTCGGTGGGCTTTAAGGTTACCGCACGGAAATTATCGTCAAGACCTAAATAGGTTCTAATAGTTTCGTTAACGTCGGTATTAACAGCCTTTACCCTATCAATGCAGTCGCCGTTTACTACTAAACCGTGGTTTTTCATAAAGATAACTTCGGGGTATTTGCCGGTTGCTTTTACGTATTCTTCTATCTTGTTTTTCATAGCGAGCGTAAGTTCAAAACCGGGGTTGATGTAAGGTAAGAAAATAAAGCCGAAATTTTTGTCCTTAAAGAGTTTTTCAGCAAGGCTTTCACCTTCTTGACTACAAGTAATAACGTTACCGTATACCGAGTGGGTGTGAATAACGTATTTCTTAAGAATTGCGTGGAAACCAACTTCAACGCTCGGTCTAAGAGTTACTAAACCCGGGATTTCTATAACGGACGTTTTAGAAACTTCCGCACTTTCCTTTTCGTAATCCTTTTCCACTTTAAGGTCAACGCTTTCATAATAATCTTTAATTTTGTTTTTATCAACTGCAACGAAAGCAGTGTTTTCGTTGATATCAACTAAACGATAGCCAGACGCTTTAATAAGCATAGCGTTACTGTCGTCAACTTTAACCGAAGTGTTACCGCCACCACCCTGTGTATAATCGGCACGGTCGCCGGCATATTGTGAAATTTCAATTAAATCTTTTATAGCTTTTTGCATAATATTCTCCTTTAATATAAGTAGGTTTTAAGACATAAAACGCAGTATTGCGAAGTTTATAAGTCCTTAAAACTACATTTGTTGTCCGCCGGTTACGTTGATAGCTTGACCGGTCATATAACCAGAATAATCTGATGCAAGGAATACCATAACGTCTTCGATATCTTTATATTCACAAGAACGTTTCATGGGAACTTGATTGATGTATTTTGCTCTTACTTCTTCTTCGGTAATACCTTGGTTTGCAGCGTATTGTTTGAACAAACTGTTTACCCAAAGCGGAGAGTTGAGTAAGTTACCAGGGCATATACAGTTAACTCTTACACCTGATTCAGCAAATTCAAGCGCTAAACTTTGAGTTAAGCCAACACCACCGAACTTACTTGCAGCGTACGCACCGTTTTTGAAACTACCCTTTCTGCCTGATTTAGAGTTAATTTGAATAATTGAACCACTCTTTGCTTCAAGCATATACGGAGCAAACGCTTTTACAGTGTTAAAATATCCGTTAAGGTTAATGTTAGTAACTAAACCAAACGCTTCAGGTGTAAGATTGAAAATATCACCACTCTTAACGATTGCCGCATTACAAATAAGAACGTCAACCTTGCCCCACTTTTCGATAACTGTTTTTGCAGCCGCTTCTAATTGGTCGTATTTGGTTACGTCAACAGCCAAAGCAATTGCGTCGTTAAGTTTTGATGCTACTGCTTGCGCACCGTCGTAATTAATATCGCAAACTGCAACTTTACAGCCTTCGCTGTCAAGACGCATTGCAAGTGCTTCTCCTAAACCTTGGCTTGCGCCCGTTACTACTGCTACTTTACCTTTCAAATTGATAGTACTCATTAATTTATATCTCCTTAATTGTTTTTCAAAATTTTAGACTGTTTGTCTGCCGATTGCAGAATACTTTTTAACTCTATCTTTAATGCAAGGAAGTTCTGCTTTTGTCCTTTCAGAGAACATACCTGCATCTATACCCTTTTCGGTAGAAATTGCTTCGTGCCCGATAAGCGACCAAGTAGAGTCTATTAAATGCGCATATTCGGGAAGAGCAAGTGCAGCACAAGCAAATTTTTGACGGGGTGAATTTACGTCTTCACCACTAATTTCAAACATACCGTTTTCCGCACAAAGTTTTGCTAATCTTTGAAGTT
>JAGCIP010000136.1 GCA_017648525.1 Clostridia bacterium | reverse complement strand
GAACTAAAAAAGATATTCAAAAATTCTGCCGAATTCGGCGGACGTACAGTAACCGTTTGTGGTTGGGCAAAGACCATTAGAGACAGCAAGTCGTTTGGTTTTATTGAACTTAACGACGGTTCGTTTTTTAATAATTGTCAAATAGTTTTTGATAGAGAAAAAGTAAGTAATTACGACGAGATTGCAAAACAAAACGTAGGCGCGTGCCTTAAAGTTACGGGAACGCTTATTTTAACGCCTGAAAACAAACAACCGTTTGAAATAAATGCAGACACGGTTGAAGTGTTGGGTGCATCTTCTCCCGAATATCCTTTACAAAAGAAAAGACACACTTTGGAATTTTTGCGCACAATGCCACATCTTCGTCCAAGAACAAACACCTTTAACGCAGTGTTTAAGATTAGGAGTGAAGCGGCTTTTGCTATTCATAGTTTCTTTAATGAACGTGGGTTTGTTTACGTTCACACGCCCATTATAACTGGTAGCGACTGTGAAGGCGCAGGCGCAATGTTCCAAGTAACAACGCTTGACCTTGATAACGTTCCCGTTCAAAACGGTGCTTGTGATTATAAGCAAGACTTTTTCGGCAAAAAAGCCAGCCTTACCGTTTCTGGTCAATTAGACGTGGAAAATTTTGCAATGGCTTATGCAAACGTTTATACTTTCGGGCCGACTTTCCGTGCTGAACACAGCAACACCGTTCGTCACGCTGCGGAATTCTGGATGATTGAACCGGAACTCGCTTTTGCCGACCTTTCAGACGATATGGACTGTGCAGAAGCAATGGTTAAATACATAATCAACAGGGTTATGGAAACTTGTAAAGAAGAAATCAACTTCCTTAATAACTTTATCGATAAAGGACTTATTGAAAGACTTAACAACGTTAAGAATAACGAGTTTAAGCGTCTTACTTATACCGAAGCGATTGAAATTTTAGAAAAGGTTAAAGACCGTTTCGACGCGCCCGTTTACTGGGGGTGCGACCTTCAAAGTGAACACGAAAGATACATTACCGAAGAAGTGTTCAAAAAGCCTGTATTCCTTACCGATTATCCCAAGGAAATCAAGGCGTTCTATATGCGCCTTAACGACGATAAAAAGACGGTTGCCGCAAGCGACCTTTTAGTTCCGGGCATCGGCGAACTTATCGGCGGAAGTCAACGTGAAGAAAGAATGGACGTTTTAGAGACAAGAATGGCTGAATGCGGACTTAACAAAGAAGATTACAAATCATATTTAGACCTTCGTAAGTACGGCGGGGTAATTCACTCTGGCTTTGGCTTAGGCTTTGAAAGAATGATAATGTATCTAACGGGTATTTCTAATATTCGTGACGTGTTACCTTTCCCGAGAACGGTTGGAACGCTTGAAAACTAAAAGGTGAAATATGTTAAAGATTTTAGTTGACGCCTTGGGTGGCGACAATTCTCCCGAAGAAATAGTTATCGGCGCACTTGACGCACTTAAAGAGAAAAAAGACTTTGTTTTGACTTTGGTTGGAAAAAAAGAAGTAATTGAAAAGGAACTTGAAAAGTATTCTTTCGATAAAGGGCGCGTGGAAATACTTGATGCGGAAGACGTTATTACCTGTGAAGAAGAACCCGCTCTTGCGGTTAGAAGAAAACCAAACAGTTCTATTTGCGTTGCGCTTAAAGAATTAAAGGAAAATCAAGATGCTGGTGCGTTCGTTTCGGCGGGCTCTACGGGTGCGGTTTTGGTTGGAGCGACCTTAAAACTTGGCAGAATCAAAGGTGTTAATAGACCTGCGCTTTGTCCTGTCTTGCCAACGGCGATAGACGGCAAACAGGTGTTGCTTTTAGACTCTGGTGCAAACGCTGATTGCAAACCTATAAATTTAGTTCAGTTTGCTATTATGGGCTCGGTTTACGCACAAAGTTTGGGCGTAAAAAACCCACGTGTTGCACTTTTGTCAAATGGTACGGAAGACGAAAAGGGAAACGCCTTAAATCACGAAGTTTTCCCCTTATTAAAATCGCTTAAAAGCGTTAATTTTATAGGAAATTGCGAAGCCCGTGATATTTTAACGGGCGAATACGACGTTATTGTTGCAGACGGCTTTTCTGGAAACGTTGCGCTCAAATCAATGGAAGGCGCAATCGGAGTGGTATTAAAGACCTTAAAGAAAGGGGTGTACGGCTCACTTAAAGGAAAAATCGGCGGGTTATTCTTAAAGAAAACCTTTGGCGGATTAAAGACCAAGTTAGACTATAACAATAACGGTGGTGCGTTGTTTTTAGGTGTTAATAAACCTGTTATCAAAGCGCACGGCTCGTCTAAACGTATCGCTATAAAAAACACCGTACTTCAAGCGGTGGAATACGCTGGCTTTAACATATCCGACAAGATAAGTGAAAAGCTAGATAGCGAAGAAATAAAAATCGGAGAATAGCCGAATGATTTTCGACATCTACGGTTGCGAAGAAAAGATAGGATATAGTTTCAAAAACAAAATGTTGCTCCGTCAATGTTTTACGCACTCGTCTTATGCAAACGAGCACGGAGAACAGGACAACGAATTATTAGAGTTTTTTGGTGATTCTATTTTAGAATTTGTCGTAACCGAATATTTATTCAAGAATACTAAAGGCGACGAAGGACGTTTAACCAAAGAGCGTGCAGAAATGGTGTCTAAAACTCCGCTACTTAAATCGGTTTTAAGTTTGGGGTTAGATAAATTCGTTCTATTAAGCCGTGGACTTGCGGAAAATAATAAGTTAGAAGAAAAACTTTATTCAAGTATTTACGAAGCGTTAGTTGCGGGGATTTATTTAGACGGTGGTCTTCTTGCCGTGAAAAATTTTATAAGCAGAACGCTTATTGCCGATTACGAGAAAAACAAAAATAAAAAATCTCAAAAAAAGAAACCTACCGAAGACTTTAAGAGTAAACTTCAAGAATACGTTCAAAAGAAGAAACTTGGTAGTATAAGATACGAACTTTTATGGAAAAAAGGACCTGACCATATGCCTAAATTTAGAGTTGCCGTTTTGCTTAACGGCGCTAGAATAGCAGAAGGCGAAGGGGAAAGCAAAAAGGGTGCGGAAATGGCG
>JAGCIP010000135.1 GCA_017648525.1 Clostridia bacterium | reverse complement strand
CCGCCAACAGCAGTAAGTAGCCTTACGGTATCGTGAGTTGCAAGTATATTCATAAGAGAGTGCAAAACGTCTTCTGGATAATGGTCTAACTGAGTTCTAATCACGTTAATTAGAGATTTTTCTTCGCCCGTTTTAACAAAATTAATTATAGCATCTTTTAACGGATAATTCATTACTGAATCCAACTCTTTACCTTGAAAATACTCTCGCCTAACTCCGTATGATATTTTATTAGAGGCGTCTTCCCAAATTTCGCCTATTATAATAGCATCATTATCAACGCCTTTTACCGCATTTCTTATTTTTTTTACGAAATTAGAGGGCAATTCGTCAACGACGTCTAAACGCCAACCACCTATTCCAAGTTTTGTATAATGCTCTAAAACCCCATTTTTTCCTGTAATAAAGTCGATAAATTGTTCGTTAGACTCATTAACGGCGGGCAAAACGGAAATACCCCACCACGCGTCGTACTTTGTTGGGTATTCTGTAAAATTATACCAACTATAATACGGAGAATCCTTGCTTTGATACGCACCTATCGAATTATAGTTACCGTATTTATTAAAATACACACTATCGTCGCCCGTATGATTAAAAACACCGTCTAAAACAACTTTTATACCCAACCTATCCGCTGAATCAATAAGCAACTTAAAGTCATTAATATCGCCTAAAATCTGGTCGATAGACATATAATCGCCCGTATCGTAGCGGTGATTAGAATAAGCCTTAAATATTGGATTTAAGTATATTACTGTAACCCCTAAAGACTTCAAATAATCAAGTTTATCAACAATACCAAGCAAGTCCCCGCCAAAAAAATCATTGTTTAATACTTTTCCATTTTCGTTCGGTAAGAATACGGGTGTTTCTTCCCACTCAGCGTGCAAATACTGACCGTTTGATAGAATTTTATGCTCATTTTTGCGATTAAATCTATCGGGGAATATTTGATATATAACCCCACCCTTAAACCAATCGGGTGTTCGATAATCTTTATCGTATACCGTAAGTTGATAATATTCAGGGTTAGTAGTAATAAAACCTGTAAAATCAAAATTTTTACCTATAAATTTACCGTCGCCAACGCTAAAGGTGTAAAAATACAGTCCAACAGACAACGTTAAAGTTAGTTTAAAAAAATCGCCCTTATTTTCCATTAAATAGCAGTTTTCCGCTCCGTCTTTATCACTTTTTAAAATGAAAACGACAGAGTTAAAATCACCTTTAACTCTGAACGTTATCGCTTTATCGGCGGAAATTGCTCCGCACGTGCTTTTAAAAAATTCGTCTAACGGGTTGAAAAACATTTTTTGTTATTTAATCCTTTTAAGTCCCCAAATTCTGTCAGCGTATTCTCTAATACTTCTATCGCTTGCAAAAATACCAGCAGTAGCAATATTGTTAAGGCTCTTTTTAGCCCATAAAAGTTTGTCTTTATAAACGCCGTCTGCCTTTTTGTGAATATCACAGAAAGAGCCAAAATCCGCAAGACACATATACGGGTCGGCAATAGGGCTTCCGGTTAACAAATACTGCGAAATATCGGTAAAGGTTTGACCGTTAAAGCCACGATTAAGCGCTTGAATAACCTTTTCAAGTTTCTTATTATCGTTATAAAAAGCCGTTGCATTGTAGCCCTGCGACCACAATCTATCAACTTCCTTAGCCGTTAAACCGAAAATGAATATATTATCGTCACCACACGCTTCTCTCATTTCAACGTTTGCACCGTCAAGCGTGCCTATCGTCAATGCGCCGTTTATCATAAACTTCATATTACCCGTGCCACTTGCTTCTTTGCCCGCTTGCGAAATTTGTTCGCTTATCTCGGTTGCTGGCATAAGTTTTTCCGCCATAGACACGCAATAGTCTTCCATATAAACAACGTTTAATTTTTTGCTAATTTTCGGGTCTTTTCTTATATCTTCACTTAAGCAACATATAAGTTTTATTATTTGTTTTGCAAAATAATAGCCCGGCGCTGCTTTCGCTCCAAAAATAAACGTTTTCGGCATCATTTCCATATCAGGATTTTCTTTTAAGTCATTGTAAAGAGAAATTATATAAAGTGCGTTTAATAATTGCCTTTTATACTCGTGCAATCTCTTTGCTTGAACGTCGAAAAGCGAATCTGGATTTATTATAAAACCTTGTTTTTTCTTGGCAAATTCGCAAAACTGTAATTTCTTTTGATGTTTAATTTCATTAAGTTTTGCTAGAACGGTTTTATCGTCTTCAAACTTCTTAAAATCTATAAGTTTAGCCCCGTCTAAAACGTAACCGTCGCCTATACAATCGTTTAACAACGAACAAAGTTCGGGGTTAGATTGACAAAGCCAACGCCTATGTGCTATACCGTTTGTTACGTTGGTAAATTTGTGCGGATATATATCGTTAAAATCTTTAAAAATGCTATTTTTAATAATTTCACTATGCAAGGCAGATACACCGTTAACCGTATGAGATGCAACAACGCATAAGTTAGCCATTTTAATTTGATTATGAGAGAATATACTCATCTTGTCGATTTTATCCCAGTCGCCAGGATACCTATTCCACAATTCACCACAAAATCTTTGGTTGATTTCCTTTAAAATCATGTGAATTCTTGGCAATCTTCTCGCAATTAGGTCTTCACTCCATTTTTCTAACGCCTCGCTCATAACCGTGTGGTTAGTGTAAGCAACCGTTCTTGTTACGATATTCCAAGCGTCGTCCCAAGTAAATCCCTTTTCATCCATCAATATTCTCATAAGTTCAGGAATACATAATGCGGGGTGGGTATCGTTAATGTGAATGGACGCTTTTTCCGGCAAAGTAGAAAGCGAGCCGTAACGAGATTCGTGGTCTTGAATTATATCTTGTAACGCTGCGGAAACCAACAAATATTGCTGTTTAAGCCTTAAAGACTTACCTTCAAAATGGTTATCCGACGGGTATAAAACCTTTGAGATTAAATCCGCTTCGTTATCTTCTTGCATACTACGGAAATAATCCCCTTGTGAAAAGGTTTTCATATCGAAATCACGAATATTTTGAGCTTTCCACAAACGAAGAACGGAAACCGCTTCACTATCTTTGCCCGATATCATCATGTCGTAAGCAACGGCTTCAACTTCTTTTGCGTCGTAATGTGCAATTTTAAGCCCGTTTTCCGTCCAAGTTTCTTCTATATGTCCGTCAAATTTAACTTTATAGGTTTTATCTTGCCTTTGAGTAAGCCAAACTTCCCCACCCGGCAACCATATGTCGGGCAGTTCCATTTGCCAACCATCTACTATTTTTTGCTTAAACAAGCCGTATTCATATCTAATAGAATATCCCATAGCTGGGTAATTTTGGCTTGCAAGCGCATCCATAAAGCAAGCGGCAAGTCTACCCAAGCCACCGTTTCCAAGCCCTGCATCTGGCTCAATTTCATAAAGTTCTTCAAGCGAACAATCAAATTCCTTTTTAAGCGCACCGTTAAACGCATCTTGTATGCTTAAATTATAGGTGTTGTTTTTTAATGATTGACCAAGCAAAAACTCCATACATAGATAATATACTCTTTTTCCGCCCTTTTCACGATATTTCTTATTAAACGCATGGCGTTTTTCAAGGAGCATATCTCTAACGCACATTACAACCGCCTTATAAATTTGCTCTTTACTTGCTTCTTTTGGGGTCACACCAAAATACTTTGATAATTTACTTTTAATTAAGCCTATTGCATCTTTTTCAGTCATTGTCATTGTTGTCCTGCCTTTTATTTGTTGTATAATTTTTCGTATTCTTTAGCTTGATAATTCCAAGAAAAATCGGTTGTCATTGCTCTAAACTGAACGTCTTTCCATTGTTTCTCGTCCTTATAAGTCCTTATCGCTTCGTTTATAACGTAAAGCATATCGTGTGCGTTATAATCGTGGAAAGTAAAACCGTTTCCCTTTACCCCCGTATATGCTTTT
>JAGCIP010000134.1 GCA_017648525.1 Clostridia bacterium | reverse complement strand
GGCAATTTGGAATATTCACTATCCTAACGATGAGGTTTACAAAGTAACCGTACACGTCGTAGACGCTATTATCAAAAATGCAACCGACTTCAAGGAAATTTTATCTAACGCAACTAACGAATATATTATACTTGGCAACGACATTCCAAAGGTAGAGAGCTACCCACTCACTTATACCACGTTCACGGGGACTTTGGATGGTTGCGGGCATAGCATAGGTGAAATATCTTATGGATATTCAGAACACTATACAAGCGGTTGGTTGTTCTATATCTTTAATGGCACGATTAAGAATATCAGTTTCGACAAAATGTCTGGTTTGCGTGGTAGTGCTGAACTTAATGACTATAGACAGAGCGGTATTGCGTTCCAAGTTGGAAACGGTAGTGCGCTATTAGAAAACGTATTTATAAATGCAACAACTTCAACAGGTGCAGAGGTTAATGCTATGTTTGGTACGGCTTGGGGTGACGCTTATATTACCCTTAGAGAAGTCGTTGTAATCGTAAACGGCACAGGCACAGGTTCAGCGTATGCTATCATTGGTGACAACACTAGCGGTAGAGTGACAAGCGTTAGAAACGTATACGTTTCAGGTGTAAATGGTAATGGTACTCCTACACCTATGTCACCGAGCGGCAATATTGAAGGTTGTGCTTACAAAACGCAAGCCGAATTGTTGCAAATGGCAAATAATAGCGATACAACGCTAACTGAAATGGCGCAAAACGCTATCAAGAATGTGTTGGGTTAATAATCAAAATTTGATCAAGCCATAGCAAAAGTCTATGGCTTGGTAAAATAAAAAAATTTTTAAGGAGGGTTTTATGAAAACTTATCAAACACCAGAGTTGATTCCTACTTTATTGTGTGCATCAGTATTAAATAGTTCTCAACTCGTAACAGAGGACTTCGATTGGAGCCTCTTGGAGCAAATTGGCAAAGGAGGGGCTGAGTGATGAGAAGAAGTATTAAAAAGTGGTTACTTTTAAGTATGGCATCTCTCATGTTGGTAATGACGGCAATAAGCGCGGGTTTAGTAACTAACTCAGCAAGAGCAGATGATACGCCTGTATACGTCGAAAATAACGTGGCTGTTCAGGGCTTTGAAATGATAAGAGGCGCTTCGGTACGTATAGACGAAAATACTGGTGTTTCGGGTATGCGTTTTATGGTAGGCATAAGCGAGGAGTTCAAAAACTACTTAAGCGATACCTACCAAGGTGCAAGTTTTACTTACGGTTCTTTAGTGGATTATAAAGGTAGAGCGGTTAATGAGTTGACTGTTGAAAAAGCGAAAACCGATAATTTTATTAAAGAGGCAAATCATCACGTAAGTGGCGTAAAAATTGATGCGGTAAAAACTGAATATATTAGGGCTATTAACTACTTTGATACGGAAAAAGAGCCGACTCCAGAACAAATGCAAGAAGCGCTTGATTTGTCACTTTCCGCAAGATATTACGTAATAGTTGATAGCGAAGACAATTTGAAAGATTGCGTTATTTATGCAAAAGCAAACGATAATATTCGTACGGCACGTGCGGTTATCAATGCTTATGGTATAGCAAAAGGCACTAGCAATTTGAAACCAGAGATAACCAAAATCGGTACGGAATTAAAAGACGCGAAAGGCGATTTTGAAATTAACGTTAGTGATGAAGATTATGAAGAAATTACTATAGACGACTTGGCAGATGGCAAGTATTCGGTATACTACGGTGCAAAGAATATGGGTGAAGTAGATGCTAAAGATGGCGTTATTGTATTGCCTTTCGGTGCAAATACAGCCATTGCAAACCATAACGTATTCACCTTGAGAAGTGGTAACAATGCAATGCAAAACTATAAAGTCAACGTAGTAGACAAAGTAATCAAGGACGCGGAGGAGTTCAAGACTTTACTTTCCACTGCAACTAATCAGCATTACGTTTTAGGCAACGATATTGGCAAGGTAGAGAACTATCCGTGCCCGTATGGTGTCAGCTTCACAGGTGTATTAGACGGACGTGCGCATAGCGTAGAAGAAATATCGTACAAATACTATTCGGATTGGTGGATATATGGTTCGTTGTTTTGGACTTTTAATGGTACGATTAAAGATATCAGCTTTGATAATATGAGTTTAAGATACTCGAGTCAAAACGGTATAACGTATGATGTAGCAGATGGTAATGCTACGTTGGAAAACGTATTTATCAATGCAACAACCGCAGTATCGGCGCCTATGTTTGGTGGCGCTTGGGCAGACGCTAATATTACGCTTAATAACGTGGTTGTAATTATGAATTGTACAAACGAAGGCGGATCCTCTGCTATCATGGGTTCAGACAGAATTTCTACTATAAAAAATGCGACCAACGTGTACGTTTCTGGAACGTTGAGTGATGGTAGTACACCAGTGCCTATGTCGCCGAGCGGTGATATCCCAGGTTGTACTTACAAAAAGACAGCTGAACTTTTGGAAATGGCAAATAATAGCGAATTTGAACCTGAATGGCTTAATACAGAGGTTTTAGCAAACGTTAAACACGTAGTGGATAAGACGGCTACTCAAGCCTATGACGTAGAGAATTGGACAACGGAAGGCGTTACCTTAACGTATGCGCATAATAAACCTGTATTTGTTGCACATGATAACTTGTCCGATTGGGATAGTACGACCATTCAAAAGATTTTGGCAAACGGCACTGACCTTGGCTATAACGCAGAAACAGGCGAATTAGACGCAAGCAAATTGACGAAAGGTACGGCTACTTGGGACGTTTACTATTCGGATAACGAAGTCTACAAAGTAACCGTAAACGTAGTTGACGCTATTATCAAAAATGCAATAGACTTTAAAGAAATCGTATCCAACGCAACAACAGAACACATAATACTTGGCAACGATATTGAAGCAGTTTCTGGGTATCCTTGTCCGTATGGTCGTACATTTACGGGTGTGTTAGATGGTCGTGGATATAGCGTAAGCGAAATAACCTACAGTTATTATTTGGATTGGTGGGTGTATGGCTACTTGTTCTATATCTTTAATGGTACTATCAAAGATATCAGTTTTGATAAAATAACCGTACAGGGAGCCACAACTTTAGATAATAGACAAAGCGGTATTGCAGCACAAGTTGGAAACGGTAGTGCGCTATTAGAAAACGTATTTATTAACGTAACAACTCCAACAGGTGCAGAGGTTAATGCTATGTTTGGTACGGCTTGGGGCGACGCTTATATTACCCTTAGAAACGTTGTTGCGATCGTAAATGGTACAGGCACAGGTACAGCGTATGCTATCATTGGTGACAACACTAGCGGTAGAGTGACAAGCGTGACTAACGTGTACGTTTCTGGCTCTAAGGGTGATGGTACTCCTACACCTATGTCACCGAGTGGTGATGTTACTGGTTGTGTTCGTAAGTCGCAATCTGATCTATTATCAATGGCAAATAATAGTGATTCAACGCTTACTTTAATGGCACAAAACGCTATTAAAAGGGTTGTTGGGAACTAACTAATTTAATAACTAAGTCGTAGTTAAAACTACGGACTAATTAACAAACGGCAAGCAAATAGTTTGTGAATTAAATTCATAAACTATTTGCTTGTAAATTTATATAAAAAATTGGAGAAAGCAATGCGAGAAAAGGAATTTATGCTCGGGTGCAATTATTGGGCGTCACATGCGGGCATTTATATGTGGAGAAATTATGACGAGGGCGTAATAGAAAAGGATTTAAAATTTTTAAGTGAATACGGTGTTAACACCTTGCGTGTTTTTCCGCTTTGGTGTGATTTTCAGCCGTTGACTGAAGTTGTTTTTTGTGATGATAATCCCGAAAATTTTTCTTCGTTCCGTATGAGAACGGGGGATACGCCTTTGCTTTATCAAAAATATCCCGATAGCGGATTAGACGAAAAACAAGTGGGTAACTTCAAACATTTTTTATCCGTTGCTCAAAAATATCATTTAAAGGTAATCGTTTCCTTTATTACTGGCTGGATGAGTGGCAGTAAATTCGTACCTGCGCCTTTTATTTCTAAAAATTTAATCAAAGACCCTGAAGTCGTATTGTATGAATGCGCGTTTATTAAAGATTTGATTTCAGAGATTAAAGATTTTGATAACGTTATTGCTTACGAGCCTGGCAACGAAACCAACTGTTTGAGTGACGGTTTAACCGAATTTGATACGGAAATGTGGCTTAAGAGTATCATAGATACTATGCGACTTGCCGATCCTACTCGCCCGGTATATTCGGGAATGCACGGCTGCAGGTGTTGGGGAAACTGGAATTTGCCTATGGAAGGTAAGCGTTGCGATATGGTAACTACGCACCCGTATCCTGCTTTTACGCCATACTGTCAAAACGAAAAGTTGACTTCTATGCGTGCGGCTATGCACTCGGCGTCGGAAAATTCTTATTATTCGTCGATTGCTTGCGTACCGTCGTTAGTAGAAGAGGCGGGAAGTCTTGGAACTTCGTTTTTGTGTGACGAGGCTGTTTTTGATTATTTTGAACAAGCGTGCATTACGTCTTTTATGTCTGGTTCTACAGGGTTTTTGTGGTGGTGTGCTTTCGACCAAAATCTTTTGAATTTCGATCCGTACGACGTCAAGTGTGTTGAAACGCATTTAGGGCTTGCGTATCCTAATCAAACGGCAAAGCCTGCTTTGAAAAAATTGAAAGAGATGTCCTCGGTAATTGACGAAATCGGCGCATTGCCCGCCCCTAAGAAGGACGCTGTTGCCCTTCTTGGAAAATATACCGATAACTGGAAAGTTGCCTACGGCGGATTTATGCTTGGGGTACAGTCGGGGCATTATCTTGATTTTTGTTACGAATCGCAACTGATTAAAGACAGCGATTATTATATTTTGCCTTGCGTTAGCAGTTTGTTTTTTATCCCTAAATATCAATGGGAAATATTGAAAGAAAAAGTTAGAAACGGTGCAAATCTTTTTATATCGTCAAACGGCGGTGCTATACTCGATTTTGAAGAAGTCGTTGGATTAAAAGTATACGGCAACGAAAGGACGGATACACCTTTGAGATTTTCTTTTAATGGAAAAGAAATGTCTATTGCAAGAACAATGAAAATGGAATTGAAACCATCTACTGCTAAAGTATTGGCTTATGATGACGAAGGGAACGTCGCCTTTACGGAAAACGTGTACGGAAAAGGTAAGGTGTATTACTTAAACGCGCCTTTGGAAGACTCGTATACTGCATTACACTATCCCGAAAAGACCGATTTGTATGAACTATATAAATTCTTCTTTAAGGATAAAGATAAGGTCGTTGACGTTCAGGATAAGTACGTGTTTACAACTACGCATACGCTGTCAAATGATAATACTGCCGTTATGCTTTATAAATTTAACAATGAT
>JAGCIP010000133.1 GCA_017648525.1 Clostridia bacterium | reverse complement strand
GATGCATCTAACGTAAAAGCACACTCTAACTATCCTATGCGTGTTAAACTTTCTTCGGATAGACAAGCACGCTGGGTAAACGAATTAATAACAGAATTATGCGCTAAAAACGGCATAACCTTACTTGACAAACCGCAAGAAATACAAACGGAAGAAAAGGTAGCAAATATATTTGAGCGTATAAAAGGCAAGAAAGATAATAGGACGTTTAAGGAAAGATTAGACGTTTCTGCAGAACAAGTAAAAGGGCGTTATCAAGTGATAACTGAATTGCTAGGCCGTATAAACGGTGTAAGAGTAATAGAAGCTAAGAAGTCAGAAACGTTCAAGAAAGGGAACACGCCTATTGCTAAACTAACAATTAAAGGTAAGACCTTAAACGCATACTTAGGGCTTAACCCGAGTGAGTACGTTGATACTAAGTATATCTATACCGATGCATCTAACGTAAAAGCACACTCTAACTATCCTATGCGTGTTAAACTTTCTTCGGATAGACAAGCACGCTGGGTAAACGAATTAATAACTGATATTATTACAAATAATTCGTTAACCGTACAAGAAAAGCCTGTGACGGTAGAGAAAAAAGAATTTACCTTTGCGGACTTAAAAAAGAAAAAAGCTAAGGGGTTTAAGTATCGTTTAAGACTTTCACCGCTAGCGAAAGAAAGATTTGATTTAATCAAAGCAGAACTTTCCAAAATAGAAGGTGTACGTTGCATAGAAAGCAAGTCGGGAATAACCTATAAATTTAAGTCAAAGCCCGTTGTGAAATTTGCTGTTCGTGGTAAAACGTTAAATGCTTATTTGGGACTTAATCCTAAAGATTATCAAGATACTAAGTATATTTATACCGACGTATCAAGTCTTTCTAAATATAAGAATTATGCAATGCGCGTTAAGGTGTCTTCAAATAGGCAAGTTAAATGGACCTTAGAACTTATTAACGCTATTATAAGAGGGGTATGATGAGAATAAGATTGCATTTTTTACCCTTACTTTTAGTATTGATTTCAATAACCGTTACGACGGGTGTTTTTGCGACCTGGAAATATGCTTATAACGCTTCGGTTGACGACCATAGCACAACTGCGAACATTTCAAGTGTAGGTGGTTTTTTATGGTCTGGTGCAGACGATTTGCCCGTTACTGCAGTAGGCGAAAATCACGCTTGGCTTATCTATAATATAGTTAATGCAACCGACGCTAAAGGTGAAGAAATAGGGCTTAACAACCCCGATTCTGAAATAAACGAACGTATTAATGCACGTTTAGAAGGCGGTACTGGTTGGAGAGAAGGCAGGGACTATTTCGGCTCAATGGCGGTAAGTGGCGGTGACGAAGTTTCCGAGTTGTTTGACGCAAAAAGTAATGGATTGTCCTTTGTTGTTCAAGTGGAAAGCGAAACTGTTTATTACATTTATACTACTAGCGTTAATTTGGGCACCAAAGGTTCTCAAATTCTTGGCTTCAATACAAAAGAAGGTAATCCGAATATTCCTATCGATCAATTTATTTATCCTATATATAAGACTAAGCTTGTTAGGGCAAACAAAAATTCTGATTTTGAAATTATTGAAACTAAGCGTGGTAAAGCTAGGTCTGACTGGTATGACGAAAACCGTTCTAATGCAAATGCAACACAAATTCCTAGTTTTGACGTCACAACTTGGGTAGAAACGGAAATGGGCGAATTTTCAGATCCGATTTGGACTTTTGTTGGGGATGATCCTACGGCTTACGCTACTAAGGAAATGCAACATTTGTATTATAAAATTAAGCCGACGAATACTGCTACTTACACGGTTTGGACTAGTAACGTTGATGCGGAAATATCTATTATAGCTATTCCAGACCCGTTAGATTCGGCGTTAACTAGAGAAGATTTTACGCCTGTTGCGACGAGCTCGAAAATATTACATACGGACGGTTCTTATAGAGTTCAAACTACTTGGTCGGCAACCGCTGGAAATACATATTATATAGAGATAACTGGTGACGACGTAATGCAATTCCATATTTCATAAATTATAATCTCCGTTTTTTGCGGAGATTTTTATTTTTTTGCGTTTTTTGTATAAAAATTTTTGCATTGCCTATAATAAAACGTACACCTTCTTTTTTAGTACATAGGAG
>JAGCIP010000132.1 GCA_017648525.1 Clostridia bacterium | reverse complement strand
GTTGCAAGCATAATATAACCTTGAGTATCGGCTTTTAATTGTATCATAGCGTGTACTTTTTCATTTTCAGAAAGTTGTAACAAGTTAACTATTGCTCTACCCCTTGCCGTTCTTGTTCCAACCGGCAAATGATAACCTTTCATACTGTAAACTTTGCCTTTATCGGTGAAGAACAATATATCGTCATGAGTAGAAGATACGAACATATTGTTAACGAAATCTTCTTCTTTGGGCTTGTGCGCTGTAACACCTTTGCCCCCACGGCGTTGAGTTCTATATTCAGAAACGGGAACTCTCTTAACGTAACCAAAGTGAGTTAAACTTACCACTATATCTTCTACGGGAATCATATCCGCTTCGTCTATATCGCCATAATCGTAAGATAGTTCGGTTTTTCTTGGAGAAGGATATTTTTGTTTAATTTCTTCCATATCACTTCTAATAATAGCCTTAACTCTTTCGGGTTTAGCCAAAATATCTTTTAGGTCGGTAATAATTTTATCAAGTTCGATTAATTCTTCTTTGAGTTTTTCAACTTCCATGCTAGTAAGACGTTGCAATCTCATTTCCAAAATTGCATTTGCTTGCTTATCTGAAAGGTCAAACGCTTCAATTAATGCAAGGCAAGCCGAATTTTTGTCTTGAGAACGACGGATTATTTCAATAACTTCGTCAATATTTGCAAGAGCAATTACTAAACCTTTTACGATATGTTCTCGCTCTTCTGTTTTAGCCAAATCGTATTGCGTACGTCTTACAATAACCGTTTCTTGGTGGGCGATATAATGTTGTAAAATCTCTTTTAAGCCCAAAACCTTTGGCTCGCCGTCTACTAATGCAAGGAGTGTAATTCCGTCCTTAACTTGTAAGTTCGTGTGCTTATACAAGGTATTTAAGACAACTTGTGCGTTAACGTCCTTTTTAAGGTCGATAACCATACGTAAGCCGTGTCTATCGGACTCGTCTTTTATATCACTTATACCTTCAACTCTCTTATCTTTAACGAGTTCAGCTATATGTTTAATAAGCATTGCCTTGTTTACTTGATAAGGCAATTCGGTAACGACTATTCTTTCTCTAGTTCCGTTATTGAATTCTTCTATTTCGCACTTTGCTCTTAAAACAAAGCCACCCTTACCTGCGCGATAAGCCTGTCTAATGCCCGCCCTGCCCATCAATACGCCACCTGTTGGGTAATCAGGTGCAGGAATATATTCCATAAGTTCTTCAACGCTAATTTCAGGGTTATCCATAAGCGCAATACAACCGTTAAGACATTCTGCAAGGTTGTGCGGTGGAATATTCGTCGCCATACCAACTGCAATACCGTCTGCACCGTTAACCAAAATATTAGGTATTCTTGACGGTAAAACAACGGGTTGCATTTCCGTATCGTCAAAGTTAGGATAAAAATCAACGGTGTTCTTTTCTATTTCTTTTAACATTTCGCTAGCAAGTTTAGAAAGTCTTGCTTCGGTGTATCTATATGCTGCGGCGGGGTCTCCGTCTACCGAGCCAAAGTTACCGTGCCCGTCAACTAACGGGAAATTGATTGAAAAGTTTTGTGCAAGACGAACTAATGCGTCGTAAACAGAACTATCGCCGTGTGGGTGATATTTACCTAAAACTTCACCGACGATTTTAGCACACTTCTTAAACGCCTTGTCAGAAGTAAGCCCCATATCGTGCATAGCGTAAAGTATACGTCTATGAACGGGTTTCATACCGTCTCTAACGTCTGGGATTGCACGAGACACGTTTACAGCCATTGCATAAGCAATAAACGATTTTTTAACTTCATTATTAACTTCTACGTTTATGAGCTTGGTTTTTTCAAGAGTGGATTTGAATTCAGCGGAAAGTTCCGCACTTATCTCTTTTTTAGCCATTTCATTTCTCCTTGACTTATCGTTTGGTTAAATGTCCAAATCGGTTACGAGTTTTGCGTTTTGTTCAATGAATATTCTACGAAGTTCTGGGTCATCCCCCATAAGCGTAGTAAAGGTTTCGTTCGCCTCTAACGCATCTTCCATAGTAACACGTAACATTGTTCTCGTTTCGGGGTTCATTGTGGTTTCCCAAAGTTGTTCGGGGTCCATTTCACCAAGACCTTTATAGCGTTGAATATCACACTTTCCAACTTCGTTTAAGTATTCTTGCAATTCTTTATCAGAATAGAAGTATCTATCAACCTTATTTTTCGTAGCCTTATATAGCGGTGGTTGGGCGATATATACGTGACCTTTTTCAATTAGCGGTTTCATAAAGCGGAAGAAGAAAGTTAAAAGTAAAATTCTAATGTGACTACCGTCAACGTCCGCATCGGTCATACAAATAATTCTGTCGTAACGAAGTTTGCTTTCGTCAAAGTCTTCGTGAATTCCACAACCAAACGCAGTTATCATACTGCGGATTTCTTCGTTTTCTAAAATTCTGTTAAGCCTTGCCTTTTCAACGTTGATAATTTTACCACGAAGTGGCAAAATCGCTTGGAAACGACGGTCTCTGCCTTGTTTTGCGCTACCACCTGCAGAATCACCTTCGACTATAAGAATTTCACAAAATTCTGGATTTTTATCCGAACAGTCGGCGAGTTTACCAGGGAGCGTCGTAGATTCAAGCGCACCTTTACGCCTTGTGTTTTCTCTCGCAAGTCTTGCCGCCTCTCTCGCTCTTTGCGCCGTTATACACTTGCTTAAAATTTCCCTTGTTTTAGCGGGATTTTCTTCAAGGAACGTGCCGAAATATTCGTTCATTGCCTTGGTAACGTAATTACGCATCTCGCTATTACCAAGTTTGGTTTTTGTTTGACCTTCAAACTGCGGGTCGGTAAGTTTTACTGAAATTACAGCAATAATACCTTCCCTAACGTCGTCAGATGAAACTTTTTCGTCCCCCTTAAACACGTTTAACTTTTTGCCAAAATCGTTTATTATACGAGTTAAAGTGTTTTTAAAGCCTTCTAAATGAGTTCCACCTTCTTCGGTGTTTATGTTGTTGGCAAATGCGTAAATTATTTCGTTGTAAGTTTCAGTATATTGAATTGCAACTTCAACTTCCGTATCTCCGTAAAACACGTCAAAATATACGGGTTTTTCAAACATAGGTTTCTTGTTCTTGCTCAAATCGTCAACAAAGTGCGCTATACCACCTTCGTAATAAAAGACGTCTTGTTGTTCTTTTTCAGGTCTTTTGTCTTCGAGTTTAATGGTTAAGCCTTTGTTTAAGTAGGCAAGTTCTCTTAAACGAGTCTTTACCGTATCGTAATTAAAAATTACCGTTTCAAAAATCTCGTCGTCTGGCATAAAGGTTACCCAAGTACCCGTAAAGTCTGCATCTCCAACAACCTTTAACGGTGCTTGCGGAATTCCCCTATTATAAATTTGTTTGTGGTTCTTTCCATTTTGGAAAACTTCAACTTCCAACCACTCTGAAAGTGCATTAACAACCGAAAGACCAACGCCGTGTAAACCGCCGGAAATTTTATATCCGCCACCACCGAATTTCCCGCCTGCATGTAATTTTGTTAAAACTACTTCTACGGCAGAAATCCCTTCAGTATGGTGAATAGCAGTAGGAATACCTCTACCGTTATCTTTTACCGTACAAGAACCGTCTGCATTAAAGATAACCGAAATGGTATCACAATGCCCGTTATTCGCCTCATCAACCGAGTTGTCCACAATCTCTTGAACCAAGTGATGTAAACCCCTAACGTCAGTAGAGCCGATATACATACCCGGTCTTTTACGAACTGGGTCAAGCCCTTCTAGGACTTGAATTTGACTTTCTCCATAGTTGGTTACAACGTTATTTTTTTCTTCCATTACACACCTATAAAATTTAAATTTATTATAGGAAAATTATAGCATATTTTTAAAATTTTTACAAGCGGAATTAAGCAAAATTAAAACTATTTATAGTTTTAAATAGATAATTTTTCGCCTATCTTATTTTTTTGTCAAAACAAGTATAGTTTTTGTGAAACAACACATAATATTTTTAAGAAAAAGGGGACTTATGGCAGGTTGTAACAATTGCAAAAACTCAATAACTTCGGGCAACGTTTTAGCCTGTCCCAACTGTGGCAAAACTTTTTGTAGTGATTGTGCAAACAAGACTAAACGAATATGCCCGCATTGTTATCATGATTTAGAATATATCGGCTAAAAGAAAAAAGCGGTTTTCACCGCTTTTTTCTTTTGAAATATTTTATTTTCTTAAGCCTTGCGCTTTTTCTCTTATTCTCCATTTAATAAACGAGTGCAAATCGTTCATTAAAAATACTGCAAAACACGCTACAACCGATAAATAAGTAAGATTGTCCACAGTTGCAAGCACCCATAAAACAATCAAAACCACGTCGTTAAGCATAAAGGCAATAGCGTAATAAGTTATTCTTCTTATCATAAAATAAGATGCAATAAAACTCGTTGCAATCGAAAAAGTGCTAACTACTAAATTAGACGTGTTGAGCGCTTTTAATATAAAGTAAAATACAAACGTAACTACCGATGTTAAAAATATTGCAAACAACCCTTCTTTTATTGTTAATGCTCTTATTTTTACTTGGTTTTTCTTTGTTTCAAAAGGGTTTTTAACCCATGTAAAAAACGACGTTAACGCCAAAGGCACCGTCATTCCAAGATAGGTTATAATTTCGCTATAATACCTATAACTAATTGCGGTAATAGAATATAAAACGCCAAATACCACCATTAACGCTTGCCCTTTTGGGTCACCTTTAGATATAAAAATTAAAGCTGTTACACCAACCAACGACCCCGCTAAATTAACATAGTTTATCGGCTGAGAAAAAAGCCCCGCAACAAGCACTACGGTAAGCGATATTATGTAAATTATCCACTCGGATTTTGTTAACTCCTTAAATGGATTAGCCACGATAATTCCTCCAAACACAATAAAATACTCGTTTTCGCTAAACACGAACGACGAGTATTTTTATTATTAAAAATAAAAACTAATAAATTAAAAATCTTCTTTCATCTTGTCAAGAAGTTTTCGTTCAAACAACGTTAAGCCCTTAATTTGCCCCTTGTTGGCTTCTTTAACCCCTTTCTTGTAAAAGATATCGGCATTTTCTTTTTCACGCTTTACGTAAAGCAAATAAGCCAATTTTGCACGAACATTCGTGGAGTTATTAACGTTGTTTAAATATTTTTCTAACTCATAAACCAAATCATCAGCAATTTGTTCGTCAAAATCAAAGGTGCAAGCATTATAGAGAGCGTCCACTTTCACAGAATACGCATACTCTTTTGGCATATAATCGGTAATAGATAATAATCTTGCCGTTACCTTTTTAGCATTTTCAAAATCTTCTTTGTCAAGATAATACAAATATCTTGCGTTTAATAAAAGCGCAAAGTTCAAATCGTCTTCTGGTAATTGCGGTAGATTAAAGTATAGATCTTCTTCAATTTCACAAGGCGTTTTACCATTATACAATTCCGCTTGAATTTTAAGAACGTTAATCGCAACTTTAGTTGAGTCGTCCCCACGTTTAATTCCTAATACGACCGCACCGTCATTACGAGCACCGTACGTCGACGACGGGAAGCACGAAGAACAGAAAAAGTACACCCCTATAGGGAATAACATAGCCCAAAAAGAATACAGATATACCGAAATATTAGGCACAAACAATGCCGGCACACCTATAATCGCCAAGACCAAAGACGTAATATACCCACCACGAGCCATGCTCTTTAAACCCTTTTCTACGTTATCAACGGTGGTTGGTATCATTTCGGTATAACCCGCCTCATCTCCAATCAACGTAAAATTAAAGCGAACTTTGTTTTTAATTTTGCTCCATCTTAAAAACCATACGGTCATACTAGAAAAAACAAAGCCGTTTCTTTTTCCCGCAAAATAATGACCTAATTCGTGTAGCAAAGTGTTTAAAAAACCAGAAATCAAAGCCCCGCCCGCCAAAATTAAAACGGCAACGCCCAAATCTAATTCCGCATAATTAGTATTGCACACGTTTACTACAACAAAAAGCGACGCAAGCATAAGCGCAGTAGTACAAATATAACTTATCAAATTTGTTCTTCTACTCATTTTCTTTAAGCCTTTTAATTAAATATCCTTCTAAATTATCACGTTCACTAACGGTAATTTCTTCAACGCCAAGCATGTTTACAATATCTAGCAAAAGTTTTGCTCCACAGGCAATCACTTCCGCCCTAGGTGGAAACATACCTTTTAATTTTTGCCTTTCTTCAACCGACAAGGAAAATAATTTATCGGTTAAATTAGAAAGAGCCTGTTTTGTAAATATAAACCCGTCGACAAGTGTGGGATTATAGGGCTCTAAACCTAGTTCAACCGCAACCAAGGTTGTTGCCGTCCCACCTATAGCATAAAAACGGCTTTTTGGCACGCTCCCATACTCTTTTATTTTTTCGGCAGTCATTTTAGAAACCAACTCAAAATCTTGCCCACATTCATCTTTAATTTTTACAGCGCCCAAATTTATACTGTGCGAATATTCGATTTTGCCATTTTTGACGACTATTATTTCCGAACTAGCGCCACCGACGTCAATAACACCACCGTCTTTTCCGTTTAGTGCGCCTATATAACCTAATTCCGCCTCGTCTTTACCCAAAACAACGTCCACTTCCGCACCGCAAAGTTCTTTAACTTTATCTGTAAAAACTTTGGCGTTAGACGCCTGTCTAACCGCAGCGGTCGCAAAAACGTATATATCGCTAACCTTTTCATTTACGGCTTGAAAATAAAAATTAGAAACCGCCGTAGCCGTCCTTAAAACAGCAACGTCGGTAAGAATTCTCTCTTCACCCATGCCTTCCGCAAGTTTGGTTGTATTAACTTTTTTATATAAGGTTTCAACCCCGTCACTTATCATCAACCGAACGGAATTAGACCCTATATCAATCACTGCGTATTTCATTAGTTTAAGGGATTATCCCCTTCAAACTGTAATCCTAGTTCTCTCGCTTCTCTAATAATCCACCAGCGCATAGAACGAATTTCCTTGGTTTCTTCACCCTGTTCAATTAGTTGATTATATTCCTTTATCATTGCATCATATTCCGCCATGCGCTTGTTGTGAACCCCTATCTCTATCAGTTGGTAAACCATCACTGATATTAGTATCACTAACAACATTACTGCGCCTACGGTTAGAGCGACGACTAATCTTCTGAATTTTGCCTCGGTCATTTTCTAATTTCACCTTTTTTGATTTAAATATATTATAAATCTTTTCTTGAATTTTTGCAAGTAATATATTGAAACTTTTAAAATAAGCAAAAAAACCGCAGGCTACACCTATAATCATATACATCCTTAAATTAGGGAAATTATGTGCGTGTGAAAGACAAGAAAACACTAATGCACCGCACACTCCAAGTATAGCATCCACTAGCACTCGTAACCACTTATATTTTTTAGGCAAAAAACAGTTAAAAAGCGATATCACAAACCCAAAACAGCAACCAAACGACAGGCAAAATAAAAAAACAAATATTTGGTTTCTCGTTACAAACATTATTTAAATAACCTTTTGACAATAGGCGCTTTTTGACCGCCATACTTAATTTGCACGAATTTGCCTTCCGCAGTAAGAGTACCCGTATTCTTGTTAAAAGAAGTGATTTTTATATTCTCACCTAAAACGCTTACTTTATTCCCTTTTACCGTAAGTCTTAAACTTTGGTCGGAAAACCCATCCACCGTTTCCACTCCTGTCATTGTTAATTTTTTTCTAGCATCTAAAACTAAACTATCGTAATCCATACCGTTTTGTTGCATATAACACCTCTAATCTTTATTTATATATCATATGCAAATTTTGTCGTTTATAAAACTAAAAACGGCTAATCGATTTTTAAAAACGATTAGCCGTTTCATTTACTAAAATTTAGTCGGGCAGTTTCATATCTCCAAACTTAATCCAACCTTTCTTTCTCATAAATTCACTTATTACAATATTCAAAACAGCGGGCAAAATAAACATTAACAATATAATTCCTATAATGCCGATAGGGTCGCCAACGTGTTGACCTAAAAGGTCAAAAACACCAACCAAACCACTTGTTCCCATACCACCGCCAGAAGAACCACACTTCAAAGCAAAAACACAAGTTGAAATAGGACCTAAAATTGCGCTAGAAATTATCATAGGCAACATTAAAATCGGTTTTTTCATTATGTTTGGTATTTGTAACATGCTCGTTCCAAGTCCTTGCGCAATTAAACCGCCAACGCCGTTCTCTCTATAAGATGCTACTGCAAAACCTATCATATGGCAAGCGCAACCTACGGTTGACGCACCACCAGCCAAAAGCATTGCTTGATAAAGTTCATTAGCAATTTCGCCCTTTCCAAAAGCAGTTATAATAGGGGTTGACACGGCAACCCAAATAGCAGCGGAAGACGTTGGCATTGTTAAAACAACACCCATAACTACGGCTACGATTATACCCATAAGGAAAGGCGTTGCCTTTGTAGCAAGCGCAATAAGAACACCAAGTTGGTCAACCAACCATATAAAAGGGGCGGCAAGGAATAAACCGCAAAATGAAAGCAAAAGCGTGCCGATAGGAACTAAAATAATATCTAATTTAGTTTTGCCTACGTAAAGGCTTACTAATTCAACAACGAAAATAGTTACTACGTAAGCACCGATAGGATTACCGGGCGCACCAAAAGTAATAGAAGTAAACGCACTTGTCACGTTAGGGAATAAAACACCCATAAACGAGCCGAATAACAATTTATCCGCAAACGCACCAACCATGCCTGCAACTGCAGACGAGAAAACCAAGAGTTTATTTTTACCAAGTGCGTGGGCAATTCCAACGCCTATACCAGCACCCATAAGAGATTTTGCAATGCTAGATATGTACTTCAAGGTATTACCAAAGTAATTATCACCTATCCAACCTGCAATCATTGCTAAAATCGTGCCTGCAATAAGCGTTACGAACAAACCTTGTGCCATCCCTGAAAAGGCCGTAATAAAATAACGTTTTGGTAATGCCTTTAGATAGTTCAACGCCTTAGCCTTGCAAGAAGGCTTGTCTTGTTTAACATCCATCTTTTCTTCTGTCATAATACAATCTCCGTTAATTTATTTTCTACTTGGTCGCAAGACGTCAAGTAATATTTAACACCGTTTTTTATCACCAACTTATCCGCACGAACGTTTTTTCCGTGTAAATGACCGTAAACAACACTATCAACACCGTTATTTTCAAACAATTCGGTAAATGCGTTGCTTTCTCTATGCACGTTAAAGGGCGGATAATGAATTAAAGCAATCAATTTATCCCCAACTTGGCGTATTTTGTTGGCACTCGCTAATGAAAGTTTAAGCCTTTCGGTTTCACGAAGGTATATTTTTTTATCTTGTTCTGTAAAATCCGGCGAGCCGGGAACACTCCAACATCTTGAACCGCAAATCACCACGCCGTCAAACCTAATGCTATCGTTTTGTAAAGCGTAAAAGCCATCAGGTAACATATCTCTAACCTTACCTATTCCGCTCCACCAATAATCGTGATTTCCTTTGATAAGAACCTTTTTACCTTTTAAACCTTTCAAAGTGGCTATATCACGCTCGGCATCTTCAATATTCATTGCCCAACTTATATCTCCGCCTATTAAAACGATATCGTCTTCGGCAACTTTTTGTTTCCAATCTGTATGAATACTTTCTAAATATCCCACCCAGTTTCCACCAAAAACGTCCATCGGTTTATTCGTTGACGTCGATATATGTAAATCGCTTATTGCATATATTTTCATAACAAAATATTATCACAACAAATTTATAAACGCAAGCAAAAACAAAGCAAAAAATTAAAACCGCCCTAAAAAAAGCGGTTTTAACTTTTTGTGTTTTGAATATTATTCCGGATACATAGGAAGTTCAAAAAAGCCCGCACACACTTCCTGCGTGTATTCTTGACAAGGCGGTATAGCCGTGTAACCGTACGACGGTATCAATAGTTCCACTTCCATTACAATTTTTAATATAATAGATACACAAGCGTCAATTGTAAATTGATTTGTGCCCGTATATGAACCTTGTGTTGATACTAGCGATACGATTGCTTCTACGCTATACGGCATTATCGATGCAGACGGAATATTTAATATTACGTCTTTAGGAATAGTAACGGTTGCCGTTGCCGCCCCTTCTACACCATTTGCATCAGTATACGCAACCGATACGGGAATAACCACGTCGGTTTTTACCCTTGCAGAGTGTGGTCTTTCAGGTAATGGGTCAACGGTTAAATTAGTTATCGTTCCTTGTGAAACGGTGCTCTTTGCACTTACAAACGTCAATGGATATGTAGGATTTGCAGGCGTTAAGTTGGTTATATTTAATACTATACCCGTTAATTGCGTTTGTTGCATACAAGCATCAAACACTTTCTTTACTTGAACGCACACCTTTTCGCATAAACCGTTAATAGGATTGCCGTTTATTTGTCCGGGGCATCTATCCGATTGAAAATTACAGAAAAAAGACATTTTATCCTCCTTAAATTCTTCTATTTCAATATATGCGATTGCCTTTCGGTTATGCCACAAAAAAATAGAGCGATTTTTCAACCGCTCTATTTTTTGTTGTTCTTAGATTAAAAATTGTAGCCTAATTCGATAGCCTTAATATTTTTTTCTAAAAGTTCTATCTTTTTAGCAGGCACCATTTGTGCTAAACTGTTTTTAATTTGCTCAAGAGTTAAAACGTTAGTTTCTTTTATAACCTTGCCCAAAATAATCATATTTGCAAGTCCCGGAAGTTCATTATCGCTTGCCATTTTAGTCGCAGGAATTCCAGCCGTAACAATGTCGCTTCTCAAATCTTCTTTAGTTATCAAAGAACTGTCGTAAATAACAAATCCGCCTTTTTCCGTTTCGTTATAATACTTTTCAAGCGACGGCAAATTCATTGCAACTAAAACGTCTGGTTTATCAACAATAGGAGACCCGATAGGCGTGTCGCTTATAGTTACGCTACAGTTTGCCGTACCACCACGCATTTCAGGTCCGTAAGACGGTAACCAACTTACTTCTAACCCCGCTTTTAATCCGGTATATGCCAAAGCCTTACCTGCAAACAAAATTCCTTGTCCGCCAAATCCTGCTATAAGGATTTTAGTAGTTTTACTCATTACTTTTCCTCCTTATACTTATCTTTATAAACGCCTAAAGGATAATAGGTTTGCATGTTTTCATCAAGCCATTTAATAGCATCCTTGGGTGTTAAGCCCCAGTTAGTAGGACAAGTTGACAAAACTTCTACCAAAGAAAAACCTTTACCTTCAATTTGGTTTTGGAAAGCACGTTTAATTGCTTGTTTTGCTTTTTTGATATTCTTAACGTTATTTACGGCAACCCTTTCAAGATAAGTTGCGCCGTCTATTTCTTTAAGCATTTCACAAACTTTAACGGGATAACCAACAACGGTTACGTCTCTACCATACGGAGAAGTTTGAGTAACTTGAGAAGGTAGCGTCGTGGGAGCCATTTGACCACCCGTCATACCGTAAATTGCGTTATTAACGAAAATAACGGTTATGTTTTCACCCCTTGCGGCTGAGTGAACGGTTTCCGCCGTACCGATTGCAGCAAGGTCGCCGTCGCCTTGATATGTAAATACAACATTGTCGGGATTAGCACGCTTTGCACCCGTTGCAACCGCAGGGGCTCTACCGTGTGCCGCTTGTATCATATCGCAGTTAAAATAATTATAGGAGAATACCGAACATCCAACGGATGCAATACCAACCGTCTTTCCGGTTACGCCAAGTTCTTCTAACGCCTCGGCAACCAAACGGTGAATTATACCGTGTGTACAACCCGGGCAGTAATGCAACTGATTATCGGTTAACCCTTTGGTTTTTTCAAATACTACCATTGTTTTGCCTCTCCTTTTTCAATTTCTTTAATCTTATTAAGAACTTCGTCCGGAGTCATAATAACACCGCCCGTTCTGCCATAGAAATATACGGGTTTTGAACAGTTGATAGCGAGTTTAACGTCGTCAACCATTTGTCCCATATTAAGTTCTACAGACAAGAAAGATTTAACCTTGCCCGCAGCCTTTTTAAGCGCATCCTTGGGGAACGGCCAAAGTGTTATAGGACGAATCATACCTACTTTTATGCCTTGTTTTCTTGCTTCTAAAATAGCGTTTTTAGAAACACGAGCCGCAATACCGAAAGAAACTACGCAAATATCAGCGTCGTCCATCATAAATTCTTCGTACATAACTTCGTCACGTTCTACGATTTTATAACGTTCGTACCTTGAAATGTTCCATTCTTCAAGTTGGGTTGCGTTAAGCGATAAAGAGTTAACCACGTTTCTACCTTCGTGAGTATCTCTACCCGTCGTTGCCCAAGGTTTAGCATATTCGTTAACTTCGCCAAGTTCTAAACTAACGTGTTCCATCATTTGCCCCATAGTACCATCTGCAAGAATCATAG
>JAGCIP010000011.1 GCA_017648525.1 Clostridia bacterium | reverse complement strand
CGTGCCAAGTTTAAGAAGTGACGAAGTTGATACTTTTAATCCAAAAAATAATTTTAGTTTGAGCAAAAATAAACTTAAAGCCTTTTTGGGTTATAAGGACGGCAAACTCGTTGGTAGAATTGCAGGGCTTATCAATGTAAAAGAGAACGAGTTGTCTGGGAAAAAGTACGTTCGTTTCTCTCGCTTTGAGTGTATAGATGATATAGAAGTTTTCAAGGCTCTTTTAGGTGCGGTTGAGAACTTTGGATTAGAGAACGGTATGGAGATAATTCACGGACCGTGGGGATTTAACGATACTGATAGAGAAGGTATGTTAACCTTTGGCTTTGATAAACGTTCGACTTACGCAACCAACTATTCATATCCGTACTTTTATCAAAACATAGAAGAACTTGGTTATGAAGCCGAATCCGTTTGGAGTGAAAGAAACTTCAAAATTCCAACCGAGCCGTACGAGCGCATTACTAAGTTGGTTGAGAGATTAAAAGACCGCTTAAAAGTTAAAGAAATTGCCGATACAATGTCGGTTAAAGAGATTATAAGCAAGTACGGGGATAAAATGTTTGACACCCTTAACGAAGCGTATGCGCATTTGGATTGCTACGTTCCCGTTGAAGGCAAGGCAAAAGACAACGTTTTAAGTCAGTTTGCAACCATTGTAAACAGTAGATACATAAGTTTTTTAATTGACGAAAACGACGACGTTGCTGCGTTCGGTATTGTTTTGCCGTCTATATGCGAGCCGTTAGTTAAGCATCGTGGTAAACTCTTTCCGCTTGGTTGGATAGGCGTGCTTAAAGCAATGAAAAAACCCAAAGAACTTGAAATGGCGCTAATCGGCGTTAAAGAAAAGTATAGGAACACGGGCATAAACTCCATTTTAATTTCACGTATCGTTAAAAATATTATAGACGACGGAATTGTTAGAATCGAATCAAATCCTATGTTGGACCATAACTATAATATTCATCAACAATGGAAGTTTGCGGAAAATGAAATAATTAAAAAACGCCAAACCTATAAAAAGATTATTGCTGGGGACGTAGAAGAAAAGGAAAGCGTTTAAATTTTTAACTTGAATTTTATTGAGAAAAAAATATTAAATAAAAAAACATTTATAAAGGAGAAAAAACATGGGAAAGCATTATCGCTTTTACGTAGGTAAAGGGTTTAACGATTACGGCGTTAAGAGTTTGGAGGAGCGCGGGGTTGCTATTGAGAGTGTCACTTACGCGTCTATTCCAAAGAAGATTAACCTTGAGGGCTATTGTACATACTGTGCAATAGAACAAAACGGCAAATATTTGGGGCGCAAAGAAAAAATAACGGTAAAGACTTGGGTAGACCCGATTGAAAAAATCGCACCCAACCTAAAAGGTTCTTTCTTTGGCTTGGGACCTTATAAGAACGTTACGATTACTAGCGTAAACTCAAATGGTTTTAGCACGACTGTATCTACGTCTGCAAAAAGTGCAAACGGTGTAAGTTGTTCTTTCTATGAAAAAATTTCCGTGTACCTTTCTACTATTGAAATTGTAAAATTCAAGAAATGGATGCGTGAGTGGGGACACAAGTTTGGCTTAAAGAAAAAAGGAAACGTTTGGATTTCAAAGGCAGAGTGGCAAAATTTTATCACTAAATTATTAGTTCCCTTTACTTTTGATTCTATCGTTAAAAATATGAACGTTAATTCTACGGGCACGACTTATGCTATGAACAGAGCAAACTCTTCTACCGTTTGTGATAAAATGAAACAAATGATGCAAACTTATTTGAGCGATAATTTAGGACTTGGCGTTGCTGTTTTCTTTAGTTAATTTAATAAACAATTTTACGGCGTTGCGATTTTTAATCGCAACGCCCTTTTATTTTATAGAAAATAAATAGTAAAATTGCAAAGATTAGGGGTTGAAAAATATCTTAACGTGTGATATAATTAAAAAGTTAACGTACGCGTTAAAATTTGTGCACCAAGGATTGCAAAAAATGAACATAGACAAGTTAAACAAATGGGCGGATTTATTGCTCGATACGGGAAAGAGAAACAATTTAATAAGTTTTAAGGATTCTAAAACGGGGACTGTTGAAATTTTGTCGCCTGATTTTGACGTGCTTTTTTCTAAGGCTGAGCATTCTGCGCAATTTGAAGTATACGACCCTAAATTAGACGAAGATGAAGAAGTTGCTGGGCTTATAGAAGAGATAGAAAACATTAAAAAAGAGCAGGATAACAAATATATTTCTAAAAAAGATTATTTGGAAACGTATGGTAGTAGAATAAAGAAGAATAGCCAAATTTTAGCCTATAACGGCTACGTTAATCCTATTACTGCCTTGCGAAATATAGGTAAAAAAGCCCAAACAGCCATTGAAGAAACGGGTGTTAATATCGCTTATATTGCTTTTGGCTTTATTAACTGGGCGGAAAAAGAAAATCAAGAGCAAATTTTAAGAGCGCCTATTTTGCTTGCGCCTATTGCCATTATTAACGAATCAGCGGTAGAGCCTTATTACGTGAAAATAACCGATAGTGAATTTACCGTAAACCCCACCTTTTCGTTTAGACTTAAAAACGATTTTGGTGTTGATTTGCCTGAATATAACGACGAGAGTATTAGTGAATATTTGATAAAAGTTGAAAGTTGCGTTTCAAAACTCAAATGGTCGGTTACAAAAGAGTGTAAAATAGGTATTTTTTCTTTCCTAAAAATCAATATGCACAAAGACCTAAAAGATAACGCCACAAAAATATTAGAGAACAAAGGTGTTCGTTCTTTGCTAGGCGAAACGGGGTTTGATACAACCACGATAGATTTTGATAAAGAAAAGGCTATGGCTTTACATAACGTGGTTGACGCCGACTCAAGCCAAACTGAAGCCATAGAACTTGCACGTAGTGGAAAGAGTTTCGTTCTTCAAGGCCCGCCCGGAACGGGCAAAAGCCAAACTATAACTAACATTATTGCAGAGTGCCTTGCAGACGGCAAAAAAGTGCTTTTCGTTTCGGAAAAATTAGCGGCGCTTAGCGTTGTTTACGACAAGTTGAAAAAGGCGGGGCTTGAAGAATTTTGCTTGGAATTACATAGCCATAAATCAAATAAAAAAGACGTTATAGAAGAATTGTGTCACACTCTTAAAGCACAAAAGAGTGCGCTGTCACATCGTGCGCAAAAGGAAGTGGAAGACAAGTTAAGGGCACAAAAACAATTAGACGAATATGCAGTTGAGTTGCATAAAGTTCGTGAAAAAATTAACAAGAGCCTTTACGAGTTGTACGAAGAACTTTCCGCTTGTCGACATGCACCTAGTCTTGATTTCGTTATCAAAGAGATTAAAAGCAAGGGCGAAGAATACGTTAGAGAGGCAGAGATTTTGTTATCTCGCTATACCGAGTATTTGCCGTCTATCGGTTACGATTATCACAAAAACGTTTGGTATGGTTATTTGGGTAAAGATGCATCTTTTGAAACGGTGTCTAAACTAAAAGTTCAGTTGCAAGGAGTTGTTTGTCTTTGCGAAAATCTTTTAGATATTAACCAAATGATAGGCAAAAAATATGGAATTACCGCTAAAAATCTTTGCCAAGCGCACGCATTAAAAGACTTTTTTAAGCTTATAAAAGATAGCGAGTTTATAACTCCTCGCATGCTTAATTACGGTGCTTTACTTAACATTAAAAACACAGTAAACACTATGAAAGGTTTAGCAAGTGAAATACTTGCGAAAAAAAGAGTTTTAGAACAAAACTTCGACCAAGAAATATATAAGATTAACGGTCAAAATTTTTATAAAAAATTGACAAGGGTTTACGATACTTTCTTTTCAAGGCTGTTTAGCGGGGAATATAGAGATATTATAAAGGAAGTTAGATTTTGCAAAAAAGACGGCAAGCGTGTTAATTATAAACTTGCCGTTAGCGTGATGGATACTTTGCAAATCTACCAAAGTAAACTTAAAGAATTTAATGCGTTAGAAAGCAAAATAAAAGGCAAAATAGGTGGGGCGTACGACGGCGTTAATACCGATTTCTTAACCTTAACTAAAGATATTGAAGAACTGTTAAAAATTCAATCGCTAGGCGTAACTTTTGGCTCTCTTGCAACCTTAAATTATCAAGATTATACGGAAAAGCGGACGGAATTTGCGGATATTTACGATAGTTACGAAGGTTTATTTACACAGTTTGGACAAGACGAAAAGCAAATTCTTGCACAGTTTGATTTAGAGAAGAAAGACCTTACGACGATTGAGTTAGACCGCTTTTTTAATAAAATTAACGGCTGTTTAGAGAGCGTTGATAATTTAGACAACTGGTGTGAATTTTCCAAGTTGGTAGAGCAACTTGACCAAATGGAGTTACTTTCTTTCGTGGATTTTATAATAAAACAAAAAGTAAAAGAAGAACAAATTGTTTCGGCGTATAAAAAAGCCTTTTATTCACAATGGGTGGATGCGGTTTTACACGAATCTAAAAATTTGATATCTTTGTCTCGCATACCGCACGACGAAGCGGTTAAGTTGTTCAAAATTAAAGACCAACTGCATTTTGAAATAAACAAAGCGAAAATCAAGGCGGAATTATCTGCAGAAAGACCTAATCTTGATATGGTTGCGCAAGGTAGTGCAATCGCTATTTTATTAAGGGAGAGTGAGAAAAAACGCAAGCAAAAGGGCATTAGATTGCTTTTAGAAGAAATAGGCGAACTTGTGCAAACGTTGAAACCTTGCTTTTTGATGTCTCCGCTCAGCGTAAGCACCTTTTTAAGCCCCGATATGAAGTTTGACGTGGTTATTTTTGACGAAGCATCTCAGATTTTTCCACAAGATGCCGTTGGCGCAATTTACCGTGGTAATCAGTTGATAGTGGTTGGGGATTCAAAGCAAATGCCACCTAGCAATTTCTTTAATAGTGCCGTTCAAGAAGAAACCGACGAAGAGTTTGACGACGTTACCGATTTTGAATCGATTTTAGATATATGCGCAACGGCGTTCCCGCAAAAACGCCTAAAATGGCATTATAGAAGTCGTTTTGAACAACTCATTTCGTTTTCTAATAAGAATTTTTATGAAAACGATTTGGTGACTTTTCCGTCGTCAAAGAAAGACGCTAAAGATATAGGCGTGGATTACTATCACGTGGACGGTGTTTTTGATAGGAAAACGAGAACTAACCGCATAGAAGCGGAAAAAATAGTCGATTTAGTGTTTGAACACGTGAAAAAATACCCCGAACGCAGTCTTGGGGTTGTGGCGTTTAGTATTTCTCAACAAAATTTAATTGATAGGCTTATTTCAAAGCGCAGACAGTTAGACCCGAGATATGAAGACTTTTTTAAGTCTGATAACGCAGAGCCTTTCTTTGTTAAAAATCTTGAAACCGTGCAAGGGGATGAAAGGGATACCATAATTTTCAGCGTCGCTTACGGTAAAGACGTGGACGGCAGATTAATTCTTAACTTCGGACCTGTGAATAAAGAAGGCGGAGAGAGAAGATTGAACGTTGCCGTCACTCGTGCTAAATATAACGTGCAATTAGTTTCTTCTATGCATTACACCGATATAGATTTAACGAGAACTCAATCTCAAGGCGCAAGGCTTTTAAGAGAATATTTAGACTATGCGGAAAACGGTGAAATTGCTTTAGAACGTGCAGAAACGATAAATCCTTTTGAAAACGAACGTTCAGACTTTATTTTAGAAGTTAGTGAGTTCTTGAAAGAAAAGGGATACGCCGTCGATACAAAGGTCGGCTGTTCGTCGTTTAAGATAGACATTGCACTTAAAGACCCTAATTCAAACGACTATTTACTTGCAATCGTGTGTGACGGGGAAATTTATCGCAATTCCAAAAATGCACGAGATAGAGATAGGCTTTGCCAAGAAATTTTAGAGCGGATGGGTTGGAAATTTTACCGCATTTGGTCAACCGACTGGTTTAGAAATAAACGGGTGGAAAAAGACCGCTTAATTGAAGTTGTCAAGTTGGCGGTTGAAAGTTCCAAGACTAAACAAAAAAAGGAAAAAGCACCTATAAACGGCGTGTCTTTTGAAGAAGTATCGCAAGAAAAGCCTTTCGAATTCCCAAAATACGTTATGGTGGGCGACTATTACGTTGCGCAAAAACATAACCACGATAGATTTAAGGTAATTCGTGAAATCGTTGAACTTGAAGCGCCTATATCAGAAGAATGGCTCCTAAAGCGTGTTTGCTTTTTGTTTGGTAGAGAAAAGGTGACTAGCGTAGTACGTCAAGAATATCAATATTTAATGAGAAATTGCGCCGATTATAATATCGTACGTAAAAATGGATTTTTATATATTAAAGATAAAGAAATTCCCATGTTAAGAGTTCCTTATGAAAACGCTACTTATATAAGAGAAATAAAGTATATTTGTCTTGAAGAATTAGCACAAGGAATGAAAGAAATTCTAAAGCAAAACGTAAGCGTTCAAAAGGGCGGTTTGTTTCTCCTGCTCATTAAACAACTTGGGTTTACCCGTGGGGGAGATGCGGTTATGGAGCGCTTGGAGTCGGCTTTACACTTAATATCTAACGATATTGAAATTAACGGCGAAGTTATATCGAGAAAATAAAAAGTCAATATTAAAAATCGGTTATTCAATAACCGATTTTATAATAAAAGGAAAGATATGGTAACAGTTTCGGAAATAGCAAAAAAGTTAAATATAAATAAGTCAACCGTTTCAAAGGCGCTTAATAATAGCCTCGATTTAAATCAAGAAACGGCAAGTAAAATTCGTGCCGTGGCAAAGGAAATGGGCTATGAAAAACGCCCGAGAAAAACGGATAAAGATAAGACTATAGGAATTATAACTTCTGAAATAGACGACGCTTTTTATTCTCAAGTTGCAAACGACGTTATTTCTTCTGCGCAATCTAGCGGTTACACTTGTTGTGTTTTGACAAGTAATTTTGACGCCGACCTTGAAGAAAAAGCCGTGCATTTTTTAGTTGATAAAAACGTGTCTGGCGTTTTGCTTGTTTTTGGTCGTTTGAAATCTCCGCTTTTAGTTGATAAAATTAAAGAACGCAATATTCCCGTGGTGAGTATATCTGGGGAAAATCTCGATTGTAAAACCGATAATATTTGGATTAACGATAGCGGTTTTGACGACGCTATTGAACATTTTTATTCGCTAGGACATAGAGATATTGCGTTTATAGGGGATAAGTTTGGCGTTGGCGGTCTTAACAAATATAAAAAAGCAATGCAAACAAGAAATTTAACGGTTAAAGATTCCCTTTGCCTGCTATTAAACGAGCGCAGTTTCGACTGTGGGTATCAAGGCGCAAAAAAGTTGATTGAATCTAAAGAAAAATTCACCGCTATACTTGCACAGTACGACGATATTGCCGTCGGTGCAATGCGAGCCTTAAAGGAAGTCGGACTTTCCGTTCCTAAAGACGTTTCTATAATCGGTGCGGATGATGCACGTTATTGCCCGTATTTAACCCCTGCGTTATCGAGTATAAACAGCAATAGAGAGTCTCTTTGTTCGGTGGCGTTTAAACTCTTAAAAAATAAGATTGAAGGAAACGACAAAACTATTCAATCTGTGTTCATTAGACCCGAACTCGTAGTACGAGAATCGACAGCAAAAGTCAAATGTTTCGAAACTTAATTTATATTCAAAAGTTTAAAAATTAGTTGACACAAAGGTGGTTATGTGGTATACTCAAAACAAGTTAGTTTTGCTCTATTTACGCAATAAAAATTGCAGTAATTGCGTGATAAAGTTTCGAAACTTGACTGCAAATTTATAATGTAAAGGAGATTGTACTTATGAACAAACTTAAAGTTGGTTATGCTGAAAGATGTATAAATCCTCCGCTTGGCGTTGCTATTAGTGGATATTATAAAGCAAGATATGGTCAGGGATTTATAGACAACCTTTATGCTCAAGCAATTGCGTTTGAAGTAGACGGAAATAAATCTGTAATTATAATATCGGATTCGTTAGGCATAGGCAAAGAATTAGTTGATAGAATAGCGAATGAAATTAGTTCAAAAACAGGCGATCCCATTGGAAAAATTATGGTAGGCGCAACACACTCTCATACAGCACCAGATAATAGATATCCTGAGATGTTCCCGTCAGACGAGAAACTAATTAATGAAAACGTGGAAATTCTTTGCAAAAATGTGTGCGAAGCCGGTATAGAAGCACTTAACGACGTTAAGCCTGCGAAAATGGGGTATGCAGTAGGTCACGCTCCTGATAGAATTTCTTATATTAGAAGATATAGAATGAAGGACGGAACGACCTTTACTTGCCCGCCGATTGACTCGCCCGATATCGTTGAACCTATCGGGGAACTTGATAGAAGGGTAAACGTTTTAAGATTTGATAGAGAGGGTGCGGAATCGATAGTTATGCTTAACTACGGTATTCACGCAGATACCGTTAATATGGATATGTATTGTTCGGACTGGGTAGGTTGGACAAGAAAAACTATTGCGGACACGTTAGACGGCGCTAAATGTATTTGTATAATGGGCTGTCAAGGAGACGTAGGTAGCACTAACGTTCATCCTATACCCGGCGATATGAACGATACGGAAATCAGTTTCGATAACGAAATGAAGAGCCCTGGTATGGCAAGATTCGTTGGGCGTGCGTTGGCGGGAACAATTTTACAAGTATTTGATAAAGTTGCTTACGTTGACGTTGACGAAATGAAAATTATTAGCAAAACCTTAACCGTTAGCCTTAACGTGCCCAAGGAAGAAGATATGCCATTGGCAAGGAAATATAAGGAATTGTATGATTCTGGCAGAGAAGATGAAATACCTTATAAGGCAATGCAGTTGACGACGGTGGTTGCTGAAGCACTCCGTATGTGCAGAATGTATGGCGGACCTACTACTAGAGATTTACCTATGGCAGGTATAAGGCTTGGTGACGTGGGTATGGTTTTCTTACCAGGTGAGCCGTTTACCGATATAGGCGTAAAAATAAAGGAAACCGAAGGTTACGGTATGATTATGCCTTGCGCTTTAACTAACGGATATTTTGGATATTTCCCCGTTAAATCGGCTTTTGACGAAGGCGGGTATGAAGCGAGAACTTCACACTACGTTTCTACTATTGCAGAAGAAATCGTTGAGTGCAATAAAGAAATATTAAGACAATTAAAAAAATGAAAGGTAAAATAACCTTAAAATTTTACAATTTTTAATAAAATATAATAATGAAAAGGAGTTTAACTATGAGTAAAATTTTTGAACCAGCATCTACTTTTAATTTTATTCCAGGAGATTACGTGCCTTTTAAGGACAGAGAACTCTGCGAAAAATTAAGAAAAATCAGCGGAAAAGATTTAGAAAAACACGCAAACCCCGATTTTAACATCAAGGTTATGATGAATCCGCACCCCGTTCTTATCGCAACTTTATTCGCAAGAATTAAAGAAGCATCTGAAAAGGGCAAGAAAATCACTTTGATTTTAGGAAACCCCGAACCTGATACTTATATTCCGCTTGCACAACTCATCAACTACTTTAAGGTTGACTGCCGTAACGTTCATTTATTTGCTATGGACGAATGGGCAGACCAAGACGGCAATATCGCACCCGAAACCTATCAAGCAGGTTTTGCTCACTCAATGTTAAAATATTTGGTATACCAAATTGACGAAAAATTACGTATGCCATTAGAAAACGTTCACTATCCCACCACAAAGAATATCAACAGTTATTCTGATATGATAACCGATTGTGGTGAAGGCGGTGCAGACATTTGTTCTTCATCACCGGGATGGACTGGACATATGGCGTTTATTGACCCTGTTAAAGATTTCTTCCCCGAAGGATTTGACCCCGCAGTAGAACCCACAAAGGCTCAAATTGATGAATGGCTCAATATGAAGGCAAGAATAGTTGAATTGCATCCTTTGACGGTAGCGCAAAACTCATTACACGGAGTATTTGGACAATCTGGATATATAGCAGACGTTCCGCCGAAAGCTGCAACAATCGGCCCCGTAGACGTAAAGAACGCAAGAGAAAGAATAGAAGTTCACGCTCTTTTAACTAACGGAACTTTCTCTTCTTGGCAAAGAATGACTTCTAGATTAGTTCTTCACGGACCGGTAACTCCGTTAATTCCTAGTTCAATGTTACAATTAATGAAGACGCAAGTTTTAGTAAGCGACGAACTTGCTGCTCCGTTTGAATGCTGGGAAAAAGTAGGTTACTAATTTTTTGTATTTGTAATTTCCACACCCACTTTTGTGCGCAAAAGTGGGTGTGTTAATAGAGGAGAGAAATATGAAACAAGCATATAAAGGCAACGTTGTTTTTAAGGACACCGTTATTAAAGGCGGGTACGTTGTTATTGAAGACGGAAAAATTATTTACGTAGGAAAAGACGTGCCTGAATACGATGCAATTACTGACGTTGGAGAAGATTATATTGCTCCGGGTTTTGTAGATATTCACAACCATTCAAGCCGAAAAAATACGCCAGAAGGCGATATAGACGAAATGGCGGATTTTCATTTGTCAAAAGGAACAACGACCATGTTGATGACTCTTTATAGAGATTTTTATCATGAAAGAATGGTAAATACTCTTTATAAAATTAAAGACGCTATGAAGAGAAAGAAAAACGTTTACGGCGCTCATTTAGAAGGACCGTATTTAAGTTCAAAACGTGGTACGGGTGCTGGAGTTAAACAAGTGTATCCCGATAAAAAAGATTATCAACAATATTTGGACACGGGTATCGTACGCCAAATTACTTGCGCTCCCGAAGTTGACGGCGTGCACGATTTTATTAAAGATGCTACCGCTCAAGGCGTTGTTATTGCCTTAGGTCATAGCGACGCTAGTTATGAACAAGTTGAAAAAGCATATAGATATGGCGCAAGAATAGAAACACATACATTTGATGCGACAGGAACGACGAGAGACCCTAAATCGTTTAGCGGTACTTTAGACGTTAGTTTCGACTGCGCTTGTATGTTGATGGACGATATGTATTACGAAGTTATTTGTGATAGCGAGTGGGTACACGTTAGAAAAGAAATGCTTAAACTTCTTATTAAAACTGTTGGCATAGATAGAATAGTTGGGATTACCGATTGTTATATGGGTGGAGATGAAGACGGCAGAGATATTAACGTTATAGACGGAAGCCTTTCTGGTAGTAAACTCACTATGGATAGGGTTGCAATAAATCTTTTCAATGCGGGTTATACCTTGCCACAAATAGCAAAAATTACAGCAACTAACCCTGCAAAAGCCATCAAGGCTTTTGACCGTGGTGAAATT
>JAGCIP010000131.1 GCA_017648525.1 Clostridia bacterium | reverse complement strand
TACTACACTAACGGTAGAATATGGTATCTTATAGCGACTTTTTATTGCCGTTTTTGATAATTTAGAATCAAGTTTATTCCAAATATCATCTATCCAGCGCTTATTTTCAACAACAACCTTGTTTTTATTCATTTGTCCCCTTTTCAAAAGAAAAATCAAATTTTATTTCAACGCTTTCTTCATTTATTACTTGATAATCTATAATATAGATAACGTCGGGATTAAAATGGCCTTCTATGTTAATTTTACGAATATTAGGCACTAAACTTCTATCACAACTTATTTTCATATCTGCAATTTGAACAAATCCACCCATTAATTTAGGCTCAATATCACTTGCAAAACGGAAAATTACATTGTTATTAATTCCATCAACTAAATACTCAATTTGTACACGTTCACCAAACACCGTGTACTTTGATAAAACTTTCCTACAATCTACTTTGTAAGCCCCAACTAAATCAAATGTAATTGACTTGTTGTCAAATTTTACTAATCTTGCCTTATATTCTTTTCCATAAGACTGACAAGTTCCGTCAATGATAGGAACGCTATGTGATTGAGAGCCACACACAAACACGTCGTCGCTATAACGACCGTTTTCTTCGTTAAAATAATCTTTGGTGTACTTCCCAGCACCGTAATCAGTTATTAAACGTTTAGAATCTTTAACAATTTGAAAAGCACCAACGTCATTATGATTATGAGAGTCGCCGTTATTACCACCTTTAACTACAAAAGAATAAGTTTTGTTTCGGTGAAAGAAAATTTGCGCAGACTCATAATAAGTCGTAACGTCTTTACGTTGACAATTATTAACTCCTGTCAAAAATTCGTCCACGTAATATAGTGCTTTAAGCCATTGTGGTTTTCCAATCTTAAAATCTTTTTCATCACAATCAAAAAAAGATAAGTGTGGCAAAGTAAAATCATTTTTGTATAGATTTTTAATGGTTAAAAAAGATGAAACGCCAGGTGTAAATTTTTTTGCCCCACCGTCCGCAAACGGAAAATAAACGCCATCTCCCATTTCTGTTCTTTGCGCATATTTTAAGACACGTATTGTTTTTTCATCATCTAAAAAATCTGGGCGATTTTCCATTATTTCAATGTAAGCATTAAAGAAAACGCTAAACATTGCAAATCCGTATTGCCAATAAACCATCCCTTCATCACAAATTCCCTGCTCGTCAAATCCCTCCAAATAACTTTTGAAAGTCGAGAACAATCTCTCTTTAACACTATTAAACTTGTCAGGAAATAAATATAAGAATGATAGGCCAACGCCACAGGCGCAAACGGATGCCCAATTTATAGTTGCCCTTTCAAAATCAAAAACTCTATTTTCATAATTTTTGATTATTCTTTCTTCAACGGTAGAACGAATTAACTTTACGATATATGGTGAAAGTTTACTGCCGAAGGTATAAACCGTTTCCGAAAGATACAACGCCGTTTCCGCTGAAAACAAATCTATAACGGTGTGGTCAAAAGTATTATCGGGTAGTAAATTGTGCGCAGGTAAAACCCAAGTAGACTCTTCGCAAATTGCAAAAAGCACGTCTTCAAGTTCATCTAAATAGCTATCGTCCGCTACCGCTAAAACTTGTAAAAGAGCCAATCTGTTTCGCCTATCATAATACTGCTTTTCAAAAGCAGACCTATCCCCGTTGATGTAGTATAATTTTTTATCTGAAAAGGATAAAGCAGTTATAGGTTTTCCTTTATATTCTTTTTCATATTTATCTTTAAAACGGTTTACTAGTAATTTGCCTTTTTCTTTAAGCGTGCACCGCCTTAACTCATCAAAATCATATACGCTCATTTTCTATCCAAAAATCATTATTTAGGCTGTTTGCCTATATATGCAAGTATTCCGCCGTCAACGTACAAAATGTGCCCGTTTACAAAATCAGATGCATTACTTGCTAAAAATACCGTAGGCCCTGCCAAATCTTCTGGTTTTCCCCAACGTGCCGCCGGAGTTTTAGATATTATAAAAGAATCAAACGGATGACGGCTTCCATCTGGTTGTTTTTCTCTTAACGGGGCTGTTTGGCTTGTCGCTATATACCCAGGGCCGATACCGTTACATTGAATATTGTATTCGCCATATTCAGACGCAATATTTTTTGTAAGCATTTTAAGCCCGCCTTTTGCAGCCGCATAAGCAGAAACCGTTTCCCTACCAAGTTCACTCATCATTGAGCAAATGTTGATAATCTTTCCGCCACCCTTTTTAATCATTGATGGAATTACTGCTTTTGCGCATATAAACGGAGCAACCAAGTCAACGTCTATTACTTGCTTAAATTCACTTAACGTCGTATCACACATAGGTATTCTTTTAATTATTCCTGCGTTATTTACGAGAATATCGATAACGCCAAGTTCCTTTTCAATTTGGCTAACCATATTTGAAACGGCAACTTCGTCCGTAACGTCGCAAACGTAACCTTTTGCGTCAATACCCTCTGCCTTATAACTCTCAAGCCCCTTTTTCATTGATTCGAGATTGCTTGAATTAAAAGCAATCTTCGCACCAGCCAAAGCAAGAGACTTTGCCATTTCATACCCGATACCATGAGCTGCGCCTGTTATTAAAGCAACTTTGCCATCTAAACTAAACAAATTAGACATTGATTTTCTCCTTATAGTAAATCTTCGGTAGCGATATGGTCCATATCGGTAAATTCTTGATTTTCGCCACACATTGCCCATATGAACGAGTAATTTTTAGTGCCAACCCCAGAATGAATAGACCAAGACGGAGAAATAACCGCTTCTTCGTTATGCATTATGATATGGCGGGTTTGAGTAGGCTCTCCCATCATGTGGAAGACTGCGTCATTTTCGCCCATGTCTAAATATAAATAAACTTCCATACGTCTATCGTGCGTATGCGTCGGCATAGTGTTCCAATTTGAACCACTTTCTAATTGCGTCAAACCCATTGCAAGTTGACAACTTTTAATAACGTCTGGGTGTATATATTGATTTATAACACGTTTATTACAATCTTCAACACTACCGCAAGGAACTTTTCTTGCTTTCGTTATATCTATTTTAACAATAGGATATGAAGTATGTGCAGGGCAAGAACTTACGTAAAATTTAGCAGGCTCATCAGGATTAACACTCTTGAAAAGAATTTCCTTATTTCCCATACCAATATAAATACCGTCTCTAGGGTTCATTTCGTAATCTTTACCATCTATAGTAATAATCCCCTTGCCACCGATATTAATACAGCCCATCTCTCTACGCTGTAAAAAATATTCCGCCGCCAATTCTTTTCCTGCTTCAAGTTTCAACACTTGATGCACGGGCATAAGCCCCGCAGTTATAATTCTGTCAATATGACTATATACCATTCTTATATTGTCTTTTGTGAAAAGATTTGCTATATGGAATTCTTCTCTCAATCTTTCAGTCGTATAATATTTAACGTCTTTCGCATTTGATGCTTGTCTTACTTCCATGGTCTTATTTTTCTCCTTAATAATTTTACCAAAACTTTGTATTTGTGTTAATGCCGCAAACCCCAACTTCTCCGTTACCTGCTTGAAATTAAAAAGTTTTACGGTCTTTGTTGCTTTTTTATTTAATTTAACCTTAATTCCTTTTGAGTTGTCAGGATGAAGTCCTTTCCTATACAGTTCAAACTCGCTAGTCTTAACTTCCCCGTCCGAAAACTCAACGTCTATGTTCTTCCAGTAAGAATCGTGCGGTAATCCATCCGGCCCGTCCGCAAAATCTGCCCTTAAATAGAATACCAGTTCGTCAAGTTCCACCATTTGACCAAAATCAACTATAAACTCTAAATCATTTCTTGCTCCACCAGCCCAAGAATGATAAGGATATGGTCCGTGTCCTTGATTGTTTATTACGCCATCTATCGCATTTCTTGCATAAAAGCACGGGTCTTCCCTGGTTACGAAATTTGCTTTTGCGTGTGGAAAGCATTTTACGTTAAACGGTTGGTCGTGTGAATTAAAAGATAAATCTCTATATTGATATATCTCACTTTCATCCACTTCTTCAGCAAAGATAACGTGTTCATCTCCGCCAAACGCAAGGGAATCATACCCCCCACGAATTTGTTGTTCTGACGGAATAACAAATTCATAAGACTTATTAGGCAGGAAAATTAAACTTTCTTTTAACGTCTTATCAAACTTCACTTTCGCATAAAAACAGCCGTCTAAAGTTAGTTTGATTTTGTCGCCTTCTTCAAGTTTCCCCTTATAAATTTCATTAATTATTTTACCGCAATAGCGAACTTTATTCTTGCCAAATTTATCAATAATTCTAACGCAGAGCACAGTACACCTAATTTAATTTTTATTATACAATTTAATTATACAACACATTAACCGCAATATTATTGCAAATTTTAATAAATTTATTGCATTTCTCACATAATTATGTTATAATCAAAAAAAATAAGGAAATAAGCATAATGAAT
>JAGCIP010000130.1 GCA_017648525.1 Clostridia bacterium | reverse complement strand
AGATTTACGACTATTTCCGCTTGCTTTTTGCAAGAGTCGGTGTTCCGCATTGTCCTTTGTGCGGTAGGGAAATTTCTCGCCAAACGGTTGACCAAATTACCGATAAGGTTATGGCGTTAGCCGTGGGAACTAAAATTTTAGTTAAAGCCCCCGTGGTGCGCGGTAAAAAGGGTGAATACGGAAAGAATTTTCAAAATTATAAAAAGAGCGGGTACGCAAGGGTAGAAGTAGACGGCGTGGTTTACGACCTTGACGAACAAATTATTTTAGACAAAAATAAAAAGCATACTATTAGCGTAGTGGTAGATAGATTAGTAGTCAAAGACGGCATAGAAAAACGCCTAGCGGATAGTATAGAAACCGCGCTTAAACTTGCAGACGGGCTTGTTTCCGTGCAGATTTTAGACGGTGAAGAAAACCTTTATTCAACTAAATATTCTTGTCCCGATTGCGGAGTAAGTATTGAAGAAATAGAACCACGCTTATTTTCATTTAATAATCCGTTTGGTGCTTGCCCAGAGTGTTCGGGGCTAGGTTATCGCAACGAAATTGATGAAAATTTAGTAGTGAAAGACCCTAATAAGTCACTTAGAGAAGGTGCTATGACCATTACCGGTTGGAATTTGGACAGCGGGAAAATGGCAATGATGTATTTTGGCTCGCTTGCAAAACATTACGGGTTTAGTTTAGATATACCCGTAAAAGATTTGCCTAAAAATATTTACGATATGCTACTTTACGGAAACGGTGGCGAAAGAATAAAAATGGAATATGACACCAAGACTTTTAAAGGCAGTTACGAAAGTGCGTGGGAAGGGGTTATTCCTAATTTAAAAAGGCGCTATCGTGAAACTACGAGCGACTACACCAAGAGTGAAATAGAAAGATATATGACTTTCTTGCCGTGTAATACTTGCGGTGGTAAAAGGTTAAAGAAAGAAGCGCTTGCAGTAAAGGTCGGCGGTAAAAATATTGCAGAACTAACCGACCTTTCAATAGTAGATTTATACGATTTTATTGCCGAATTAAAGTTAGACCAAACAAAAACGCTTATTGCAGAGCCTATTCTTAAAGAAATAAAGGCAAGATTAAACTTCTTAAAAAACGTTGGGCTTGGTTATCTTAACTTATCTAGAAGTGCATCTACCTTGTCTGGTGGAGAAGCACAAAGAATAAGACTTGCGACTCAAATAGGTAGCGGACTAACAGGGGTTTTATATATTTTAGACGAGCCGAGTATAGGCTTGCATCAGCGTGACAATCAAAAACTTATAGCGACCTTAAAAAGTTTACGTGATTTAGGTAATACTCTTATAGTTGTTGAACACGACGAAGATACTATGCGTTCTGCCGATTATATCGTAGACATAGGACCTAAAGCGGGCGTGCACGGTGGCGAAGTGGTGGCTTGCGGTAGCGTGGAAGATATTATCAACGAGCCCCGCTCTATAACGGGCGATTACCTTTCTGGAAGAAGAAAGATAGAAGTTCCGTTTGAGAGAAAAGTTCCCGACGGAAGATTTTTAACCGTGGTTGGAGCAAGACAAAATAACCTTAAAGAAGTGGACGTAAGTTTCCCCGTAGGGCTAATTACTGCAGTTACGGGTGTTTCGGGTAGCGGGAAAAGTTCGCTCGTAAACGAAATTTTGTACCCTGCGTTAGCCACTTCGTTAAATAAGGCTAAAGTGCGTGCTGGAAATTGTACTCGTGTGGACGGCATAGAACACTTTGACAAGGTAATAGCGATAGACCAGTCGCCTATCGGCAAAACGCCGAGAAGTAACCCTGCAACTTATACGGGGGTGTTTACCGCTATTCGTGATTTGTTTGCGTCAACGCCAGACGCAAAAGAGCGTGGATATAAGGCGGGAAGATTTTCCTTTAACGTTGCGGGCGGTAGGTGTGAAAACTGTGAAGGCGACGGTGTTATTAAGATAGAGATGCATTTCTTGCCCGATATGTACGTGCCTTGTGAAGTATGTAAAGGACAAAGGTATAATAGGGAAACCTTGCAAGTTAAGTATAAAGGCAAGAATATAAGCGACGTTTTAGAAATGACTGTTGACGAAGCGTGTGAGTTTTTTCGTCCTTTTGCAAGTATTTATAACAAGATTAAAACCTTGCAAGACGTAGGATTAGGATATATAAAACTCGGGCAAAGTTCAACCACTTTATCGGGTGGCGAAGCACAACGTGTTAAACTTGCAACCGAACTTTCTAAACGTGCAACGGGAAGGACTTTGTATATTTTAGACGAGCCGACTACAGGGCTACACAGTTACGACGTTGATAAACTTTGTACCGTTCTTAAAAAACTTCAAGAAGGCGGAAACAGTATAATCGTAATCGAACATAATTTAGACGTAATTAAACTTGCCGACTACGTTATAGATTTAGGTCCGGAAGGCGGTAGCGGTGGCGGACAAGTAGTCGCATTTGGAACGCCCGAACAAGTTGCCGAGCATCCAACTAGTTATACTGGAAAATTCTTAAAAGACGTGCTTAATTGATATTGTGGTTTGCCGATTTTTTCGGCAAACCCTTTTTATCTTATTTTATTATAAAATATTTTAAATAATAAAAGGGGAAAAGGGGTTGGTCGGCGTAATAATAATGTGAAACGACTAAAGGGGGTGGATTATGAAAGAGAGAACAATGCAAAAAGAAGAGAAATTTTTATCGCCTTTTGCACTAAAATCTAAAGATACGGTTGGCAGACTTAAACAAGAAGAGCCTTGCCCTATGCGTACGGATTTTGAACGTGACCGTGATAGAATTATTCATTGTAAAGCCTTTCGCCGATTAAAGAACAAAACGCAAGTTTTCTTTTCACCCGAAGGCGACCATTATAGAACCCGCCTTACGCACACCTTAAACGTTTCTCAAATTGCTCGTGCAATAGCACGTTCGTTGGACTTGAACGAAGATTTAACCGAAGCAATCGCACTTGGCCACGATTTAGGACACACACCGTTCGGGCATTCGGGCGAGCGTATATTAGACAAATTAAGCCCTAAAGGTTTTGAACATAATTTACAGTCGGGTAGAGTTGTAGATTTTTTAGAAAACGACGGCATGGGGCTTAACCTAACTAGAGAAGTCGTAGACGGTATAATTAATCACAAGATGAGTTGCAACCCTAAAACGTTAGAGGGAAAGGCTGTTAGCCTTGCCGATAGGATTGCTTACATAAATCACGATATAGACGACGCTATTAACGGTGGGTTTATAACTAAAGAAGATTTACCCAAAGGCGCAATAGAAGTTTTGGGCGATACTTCAAGACAAAGAATAAACTGTATGCTACGTTCTATTTACGAGAAAAGTTACGGTAAAAACACGGTTGAAATGCAAAAAGAAGTTGCAGATGCAACTAAAGAACTCCGTGACTTTATGTTTGAGAGAGTGTACAAAGCGAAAACTTTCCGTGAAGAAGAAAGGCGTGCAGATAGAATGCTTACCGCACTTTACGAGTATTATATGAAATCACCGGAAAACTTGCCGGAGTTTTATCTAAAAAGGTTAAACGACCAAGACGTTGATACGGTGTTATGTGATTATATTTCAGGTATGAGCGATATATACGCCGTTAAGACTTTTAACGAGATATTCGTTCCTAAAAACTGGAAGTTATAAGGACTTATTTATGAAAGGATTTGACGCAAAGTTCCTTGATGAACTTAAAAGAAAAAACGATATAGTCGACGTAATAGGCAAATACGTGCGGTTAGAACAGCGTGGTAGTAATTTTTGGGGGAAATGCCCCTTTCACCACGAAAAAACCGCATCTTTTTCGGTAAATTCGGGCGACCAGTTTTTCTATTGCTTTGGTTGTCATAAGAGTGGAGACGTTATCACTTTCGTAAAAGAAATCGAGTCGCTTGATTTTGGTGACGCAGTTAAGTTGTTGGCTGAACGTGCTAAAATGCCCTTGCCCGAAGTTCATTATGACGACGAGAAGATTAAAGAACAAAAAAAGCAAAAAGAACGAATTTTAGATTTGTTGACTGACACCGCACGTTTTTACGCTATGAATTTACGGAAAGAAGGGGCGGAAAAACACGTAGAATATATATTAAAAAGAAAAATTCCCAACGAGTGCGTGACAAAATTCGGCATAGGTGCGTCTTTAGATTTTAACGGTTTAGTAAAACACCTTAAAGAAAAGGGTTATTCTTACGAAGAAATGACTACGTCTGGTGTTGTGGACGTTAAGGACGGTAGATATTACGACGCTTTAGGCGGTAGGTTAATTATTCCTATCATCAATCAGTTTAATCAAGTAGTGGCGTTTGGCGGTAGACTTTTAGAAAAAGCCGATTTTGCAAAGTATAAGAACACTCGTGAAACTATCGTTTTCTCTAAAAGTAATAACCTTTATAACCTTAATAATCTTAAAAAATTAAAGAACGAAAAAGGATTAAGTAGCGTTATTATCGTAGAAGGGTATATGGACACAATTTCGCTAGTTTCGGCAGGATTTCATAACGTCGTTGCAAGCATGGGCACTTCGCTCACCAAAGACCAAGCCCGCATAATTAAGCGCTACACCGATAAAGTGTTTATTAGTTACGACGGGGACTTTGCAGGACAAAAGGCGTCTATTCGTGGGTTAGAAATATTGAGTGAAGAAGGGTTAGAAGTTAAGGTGGTTTCTCTACCCGACGGGTTAGACCCCGACGACGTGATTAAGCAACGGGGTTTTAGCGGTTATCAAGATTTATTGACGGATGCAAAACCGCTTATCGACTTTAAACTCGATATACTAAAAAGAACTTACGACTTAAAAACGGTGGACGGAAAGAGAAAATTCGTTACTAACGCCATCAGGGTAATAAGAGAAAGCAATTCACCCGCCGAGCAAGAAGATTTGCTAAAAACGGTTAGAGATGCAACGGGCATTACCTTTGAAGCGTTAAAGAGAGAACTTTACAGTATACCGCAAAAGACCGAAGAACGCAGAGAAGCCGTTCCGCAGTTTAACGATAATGCGGGGGATAAGACGGCGTTGGCGTCTAGATTTATTTTGATGTCTTATCTGTTTAATAAGAATTTTGCTAACGAAACTGATATTAATTCTTTAGAATTCGTTAGCGACGTGCATAAGGAAATTCAGCGTTACGTGGCTCAAAAAAAGGGAGATGGACAAACGGTAAGGTTTAGCGATCTTTACGAAATTATGGGCGAAGATGCTAGCGAAGAACTTTCTAGAATAGCGGGTATGGAATCAGAAGAAAATAAAGATTTTGACCAAACGGCTTACTTTTTCGATTGTGTAAAAACCTTAAAAATACACATTATAAGTAATAAAATCAATAAACTCGCAAATATGAGTAAGGACGAAACTGATATAGAAAAAAGAAATTGGTTAAGGTCTGAAATGATTAAACTTTTAGATGAAAAGAAAAAACTAATATAAAAAGGAAACAAACGAGAACTGTTTATTACGGGAGGAACGGAAATGGAAGAAAAGAAAACAAACAAAAACGAAATGAACGAAGGCGTGGATATTTTAAGTGCGGAACTTTTAGTAGAAGTTGGCAAATTGATTACCGAACATAAGCGTAGCGGTAGCGTTACCACTTCTCAATTATTAGATAAAATTGAAAAGTTTGAAGTTTCGCCTAACGAAATGGAAGAAATTTATAAACTTTTTGACGATTCGGGCGTGCAAATTATAGACGAGGCGGTGCGTGATAAAGATATTTACGACCAACTCTTAAAAGAAGTTAGCATGGATGACCCCGTTAAAATGTATCTTAAAGATATCGGTAAAGTTCCGTTACTTCAACCGGAAGAAGAAACCGAACTTGCAAGGCGTATGATGGAAGGGGATGAGGCTGCAAAACGCCTTTTGTCAGAAGCCAACTTAAGACTTGTAGTTTCTATCGCTAAAAGATATATGGGACGTGGTATGCAGTTTCTTGACCTTATTCAAGAAGGTAATTTAGGTCTTATGAAAGCAGTTGAAAAATTCGACTATCAAAAGGGATTTAAGTTTTCTACTTACGCTACTTGGTGGATAAGACAAGCAATCACACGTGCTATTGCCGACCAAGCGAGAACTATTCGTATTCCCGTACACATGGTTGAAACGATAAATAAACTAATAAGAATTTCTAGAAGATTGCTCCAAGAGTTAGGTAGAGAACCGCAACCCGAAGAAATTGCAAAAGAAATGGAAATTCCAGTAGAACGTGTTATCGAAATTCAAAAAATTGCGCAAGACCCCGTTTCTTTGGAAACGCCTATCGGTGAAGAAGACGATAGCCATCTTTCAGACTTTATAGAAGACGAAAGAAGTACCGCACCTACCGACGCCGTTTCGTATAATATGCTTAAAGAACAGTTAATAGGTGTTTTAGACACTCTCACCCCTCGTGAAGAAAAGGTACTTCGTTTGCGTTACGGTTTAGACGACGGAAAGCCTAGAACTTTGGAAGAAGTAGGTAAAGAATTTAACGTTACCAGAGAAAGAATTCGTCAGATAGAAGCCAAAGCGCTACGTAAACTTCGTCATCCAAGCCGTT
>JAGCIP010000129.1 GCA_017648525.1 Clostridia bacterium | reverse complement strand
GTCAGTCATAAGCAAGAGAATAGGAGCAACACCGCCGAAGTCAGGCATTATTCCGCCCTTGCTTTCTTTCTTCAAAATCTCTTCAAGTCGCTCGTAAGCGATATGTAAATTGCTCCATCCACCGCCCTTAATATCTTTAAAGTTAAAGTTTTCTATCTCTTTACTTCTATCTCCGTTAAGGAAGAAAGCATCGGTTGAAAAGGTAATTACGGTAATATAGAAATCAACGTTACTATTTTCGTTTTGCATATCAACAAGGTGGGTTTTTATATCGCGAAGCGCAGAGTTTACTTGCGCTATTCGTTCCCCTTGCATACTTTTTGAACTATCTACAAGTATTACCACGTTAAGTCGTTGCTTTGCTATTTTATCCATAGTTTACCTCCTTACCATTCAACGTCTTTAATGTCGTCTAATTTCTCCGCAATTTCAGTTCTTGCAACGTCGTTGTTTGTTGCACCTGCTCCTGCACCTACACCCATAGTAGATGAGTTGGATTTTACTTTTGATGCTGTAACAGCAATTACTTTGATTACTTTACGAAGAGCTTCTGCAGTATAAACTTTTAATACCGTTTCAGGGTTTCCTGTAAATTTAGAAAGAACGTCCATCGCTTCTTGAGTATCAATGCCAATAGCCAAAGCGTATTTAATCGCTACCCTGAACCAACCCTTTTTCTTTAATGAATCCAAGTGATTTTGCCAATCGTAACTTGTAGGCATACCGTCGGTCATTAAGATAATAATAGGCGCAACACCGCCGATATCGGGCATTTGACCACCCTTTTCTTTCTTGGTAAGCCATTTAGCAAGTTCATCATAAGCGCCCGACAAATTCGTACCTCCTTCGGATGAAATATCGCTCCACTTAAATTCACTTACCGTTTTAGGTTCACTATAAACCCACTTCGCATCGTCGCTAAATTTGAGCGCCGAAATCTTAATCGTAGCGTCAGACGTATCTTCCTGGATTTCGGGCATAATGCTCATTACGTCACGAATAGCATTATTAACCGCGCCGAGCTTTTCGCCCTCCATAGAACCTGAGTTGTCGATTACGAACAACAAATTGAGTTCTTGTCTTGCAATACCTTCACCTAACATTCTATCTTTATTTTCCATTATCTTATTTCTCCTATTGTATTTTCATTAAATTTGATTTTTAAGTTTCTAACGATGGGAATAACACCGTTTCCTGCAATTTGCTTAACGTTTCCGTCAGCGTCTTTGATTTCCACCGGGCTATTGAGAGCAAGTTTTATACCCCAAAGCGACGGATTGTTTTTGTTTGCCACTACAATACCTACTGCCGTGTTATACCCCGAAGAATACTTATCTACGTGGCTAATATAAATCTTCTTCCCAAGTTCCATAGAAACTATGTTTCTACCAACGTGCAAAGAACAAATTTCTTTTGTTTCTTTGCCACACAAAGGGCAAACTTCGTACTTTTTCTTTTCAGAATAACCTACGATATACTCATATCCACAATGCGGGCAAGAGATAAGTTCATCTCTATACTTAGTTAAAATTTTAAGCCATTCAAGTTCGGTTGTCCTTTCGTTTTCTCTATCCGTAAGCCCGTCAACAAACGTTCTGTGGAACGCCTCTTTAACGTATAAAGGAATATACGCCCAACGCTTTAAAACACTGCTATGATAGCCGCGAATAGGCCTATTAGACTTGTCCGTTTTGTGATATACAAATACGGGTTTAGAACCAAACATTTCGTATTCTGCTTGTTCATCTACAATATCGTATTCCTTTAAGCGTTCACCCTCGAAAGGATTGCCCAAGCAAAGAGCCATAAAGAGAATAATTGCAAGCGAGAACCTGTCCGAGTGAACGTCCGGCATCTGCTGTTCGCCTTTTGCGTTCTTATCTCCTCTTACAATTTCCGGAGCCATATATCGCATCTTGCCCAAAATACCTAAATTTTTTTTGTCTGCCGTTACGTTATCGTTATCACAAATAAGCAAATCGCCCGTATCCGGGTCAAGAAAGAAACTGCCGTCGTTCAAGTCTTGATACGAATAGCCCATCTCATGTAACTTCTTAAATGCAATACATAAATCAATGCACCATTTAAGCATTACCCCTCTTGACTTAAACTTGTTTGTACCCGTAAGATAAGACACAAAGGACACAAAGTTTTTTGGTCTTAAATCCATTAAGTAGCCGATTTTGCCGTCGTCAAAATCTAGTAGCATTTTCGGCCACAAGAAGTTGCTTGAAGGCGCACCGCGTTCTATGTTATTTTTCAGATTGTACCTAAAATCGGAACTCTCTTGGTTCTTGTACACCTTTAAGGCGTAGTTTGTACCGTCTTTTTCTACTAAATAAACTTCACCTTGTCCGCCGTCGCCAAGAAAATCCTTGACGACGATTTTTTCCGTTTCGTTAAGCGTTATAGTATCGTTTTTTCTAAATCTCATAATTTATCTCCTTATGCTCGATTATTATTTATCCAAAGTTCCATTTCCTTTCTATCAACTTCTAAAACGGAACTCTTTACACACTCTATAGCAAGGGCAAAATCTGCTTTTGTTAGAGTTTCTTTAGTGTCTTTATCTTGTATAACCCTATGCAAAGCGAATTCCTTTGCCTTTTCGCACAAATAATCCATATCTGCACCGTTATATCCATCCGTTATTTTTGCTAACGTTTCAAAGTCAATTCCTTCTTCCATAGGAACACCTAAAACTCTATCATCAATTATCTTTCGTCTTGCCTTTTCGTCGGGCAACGGAACGTAAATTTTGTCGTCAAATCTTCCTGGTCTTAAAAACGCACCATCGAGTCGCCAAGGCTTATTCGTTGCGCCGATTATTAAAATTCGCTCTTGATTATTGCTTTCGCCTACCCCTTGCATTTGCGCTAAAAACTCAGGTATAGAGCGCTCCATTGCGCTATTTTCTCTACGATTAGATGCGTAGGCCTCTATCTCGTCAAAGAAAATTACCGCGTTTTTCGCTTCTCTTGCCGCCTCGAAAACGTCTCGGATATTCTGCTCGGTTTCGCCAAACCATTTACTGCCTAAATCCGAGCATTTCACAGGGAAGAAACTTGCTCCCGTTTCGTGCGCTATCGCTTCTGCAATCAACGTTTTCCCCGTTCCTGGTAAGCCATAAAGAAGAATACCCCCGCCCGAACGCTTTCTAAGTTTTTCGTAAAGTTCAGGGTATTTATGCGGATAAATCGCTTTATACATAACCGCTTCTTTCACGTCTTCAAGCCCCGCAATATCATCAAATGACGTTGTAGGAATATTACTTCCAGCGAACTTGTTTTCAACCGTGTTTTCGCTTGTTTTCAACTTACCTTTCTCCGCAAGCATTTTCATTACTTTCTCTTTTGAGCGTTCGTTATTAATTCGCCTATCTAAATCTCCTATCTCTTTTACAATATCAAAGACCCAGTCTTGTGTATAATCTCTATTTTCGCCTGTTCTTCTTACAGCTATTTCGTTTAGAGCCTTAGCCGCTCTTTCTAAATACATACGCCCTGCCACGTAATCTTCCCTTGCTAATGCAATAACTGCTCTTGAAAAGAATCTGTTATACTCAATGTTTAATTCAACTAATACTGACAAACGATTTCTCCTTTATATAATTATTTAGTTTGAAATAAGCTTTATTATCTACTTTAAAACTACCTTTTTCTTTTTGGTTTTAACATCAAATAATACTAGTGGAAAGTAATTATTATTCACCATTCGGTTTAGCGTTCTAGTTGCAAATATAATGCTGTCTTCGATAGGTAAATCGTCAGTTTCTTTAAGTGCACCAATTATATATTGCTTAAAGCCAAGCCCAACGTATTCATCAGCTTCAGCCACGCAAAAATACCTATCTATTGTGAACATCTTGTTGTTTACAACAACAAGTAATTGTGATACCCACTTGTTTTTATCGGTAAAACAGCCGTTTTTATCAAGTAAATTTTTCATTTTGGGAATAGCGTTTGCAATTAAACTTTCGCTATCCGTTACACCTTTAAAAACATAATCGTTATAGCGCAATAAGTCGGCTGCAAAACAAGTGTCTTCACAAAATATGTAGCAGTCTTTTACGCCTTTTACCTTCCAAAACGGAAGGTTGCTTTCAAGGACTAAATCTTTACTTGTCATATCAACTAAACTGTCCGCAGTTATTATGCCCACAACTATCCTATCGTCTTTCTTTCGTGCAACTATCATTAGTTATCCCCCTTTACTTTGTACTGTAAATCTTTACTGTTTATCAACACGTACGGTCTTCCCACGTGATAGTTGTAGCTAGAAACAATGTCTAATGCTCTTACTATCCTTTCGTTTATATCGTCGGTGTCTTTAGTGTTTAGCATAGTTCCTTGAGCGTAATTCGAACCATTGCCAATTGCTTGGAATTCTTCATACTGTAAAACGTTAAAGCTTGAACAAATTTCAAACAATACGTCTTTATAAGCTAAAAAGATAACTACTTTTGAATGGATAGTATCGCCGTCTTCTTCAACTATCATATCCGCTTTATCAAGCACACTTAACAGTTTAGGAAGTATCTCTTTAACGATATGCTTTTTAGTGAGTTTGCCGTTTTTGTCTAGCGTGAAAATATCGCTGTTAGCAATGACTG
>JAGCIP010000128.1 GCA_017648525.1 Clostridia bacterium | reverse complement strand
GGGAAATAAATGACGCAAAAACGCTTATTGCTTTGCTTTACGTTTTACGTTAAAATAGATGAAAAATAATTAAAGGACAGGAAAGAATTTTGAAAAGAACAGACGTAAGAAACGTTGCAATAATTGCGCACGTAGACCACGGCAAAACCACTTTGGTTAACGAAATGTTAAAGCAAGGCGGAATATTCCGTGATAATCAAGAAGTTATGGACAGAGTTATGGACTCGGGTGATTTGGAGCGTGAGCGTGGTATTACCATACTTGCAAAAAACACTTCGGCGTTTTATAACGGCGTAAAAATAAACATAGTCGATACCCCGGGTCACGCCGATTTCGGTGGCGAAGTAGAGCGTGTTCTCAAAATGGTAAACGGCGTTTTGGTTTTGGTTGACGCTTGCGAAGGTCCTATGCCACAAACCCGTTTCGTTATGCAAAAGGCATTAGAACTTAACCACAAGCTAATAATAGTTGTTAACAAGATAGACCGTCCTGATGCAAGACTTTCAGAAGTTCAGGACGAGATTTTAGAATTATTATTCGACCTTAACGCTAGTGACGACCAAATTGATAGCCCCATAATCTTTTGTTCTGGGCGTGCGGGAACGGCTACTACCGATTATAAAGTTGCAGGAACTGATTTGACCCCGCTTTTTGATACGATTATAAACCATTTTGAGCCACAAGAAGTGGAAATGGACGAGCCCTTTCAAATGCTTGTTTCTTCTATCGATTACAACGAATACGTTGGCCGTATCGGTATAGGAAGAATAGAGCGTGGTAGGGTTGCCGTTAACAAAGAAGTGCAAACCTGCAATTACAATCTTACGGGCAAGGAAATTAAAGGCAAATTAGTGAGCATATATCAAATAGAAGGGTTAAACCGTGTGGCTGTTGAAGAGGCTAAAGCGGGCGATATAGTGTGCGTTAGCGGTCTTGAAAATATATCTATCGGCGACACTATTTGCTCTCCCGAGTTGGTTGAGCCCGTACCTTTCGTTAAGATTTCAGAGCCTACCGTAGAAATGTTGTTCTCGGTTAACGACAGTCCGTTTGCGGGTAAAGAAGGCAAGTTCGTTACCACCCGTCATTTAAGAGATAGATTGTTTAAGGAAATGCTTAAAGACGTTTCTTTAAGGGTAGAAGAAACTGATTCCGCTGATTCTTATAGGGTTTGCGGTAGAGGGGAAATGCACCTTTCAATCTTGACGGAAACTATGCGTCGTGCAGGTTACGAATTCCAAGTAGGCGCACCCAAAGTTATGTATAAACAAGACGGTGACACTATTTTAGAGCCTATGGAAAGATTAGTCGTTGACGTGCCGGAAGACAAGACGGGTAGCGTATTTTCAAGCATGGGCGTAAGAAAAGGCGAACTTTTGCAAATGGAAAATATCGGCAGTCGTATTCGCTTAGAGTTCAAAGTACCCGCTCGTGGTTTGTTTGGGTATAAGAGCCAGTTCTTAACTGAAACTCGTGGCGAAGGCGTTTTCAATACCTTATTCTATGGATATGAAGAGTTTAAGGGCGATATAGAAAGACGTTCAACGGGCTCTTTGGTAGCCTTTGAAACGGGCGAAGCGGTCACGTACGGATTATTTAATGCGCAAGGCAGAGGACAACTCTTTATCGGCGCTGGAACACAAGTTTACGAAGGTATGGTTGTTGGCGTTTCGCCAAAGAGTGAAGATATAAGCGTTAACGTGTGTAAGAAAAAGCATTTAACCAACACCCGTGCATCTGGCTCTGACGACGCACTCCGTTTAGAAACGCCCAAGATTATGAGCCTAGAAGAAGCAATGGAGTTTATTAACGACGACGAAATGTTAGAAATAACGCCAAAAAATATTCGTATAAGAAAGAAAACCTTAGATACCGAAACAAGGCTTAAGAGAAAGGCAAAAGGTCTAGAGTAATTTTAAGTCATATAAACGGCGCATCTCTGCGTTACACTCCGTGTTTTTAGGGTTGTGTACAAAAAGTACACGCCCCGTCAAAATACTCGTGTGCCTTGACCTGCTTGCTTCTATGACTTAAAAAACAACTTGATAATAGAGATGTTGTTAATCCGTCGCGAGCCTTGTCTTGCTCGTTTCTACACCGTTTTAAAAAATATAGAAAGGCGTATAAACGTCGCAATACTGCGTTAACTGCTTTGCATTTTAATATTATTACAAACAAAAAAAACACCCCTTGCAATTTTGCAAGGGGTGTAAGTTTTTCGTTTAACTATTATTTAATAACGGTAGGAACGAAGAAGTAAACTACGAAGAGAAGTGCGATAACAATCGTAACGATTGAAACTTCCCAAACGGGTTTTTCTTTCTTGGTGATAGCGTATTTAATAGCGTCGATTACATAGCAAACAATGCTGATTACAACGTAAGAAAGGATTGCCCAACCAATACCCTTGGTGATTGAATAACCTAAAGGCATAATAGCGATTGCAAAGAAAGCGGGAACTGCAGTTCTAATGTCGCTGAAGTCTACGTTCTTGATGCCTTTCATCATGAGAACGCCAACGTAAACGAGAGCAGATGCAGCAGCAGCGCTAGGAATCATTGCGAATACGGGAAGAGCAAAGATTGCTAAGAAGAATAAGATAGCGGTAACCAAAGCGGTTAAACCAGTCTTACCACCAGTAGCAATACCAGCACCAGATTCAACGAAGGTGGTAACGGTAGAAGTACCGAAAACAGCACCAGTACAAGTAGCGATTGAGTCAGCATACATAATCTTGTTGTAGTTTAGGGGAACACCCTTTTCGTCCATAAGACCAGCAGCAGAACAACAACCAACGCAAGTACCCATAGTGTCGAACATATCTATCATACAGAAAGTAATGATAAGCATGATAACGGTCATAATAGAACCAGCGGGGAGTTTCCAACCTTCGGTAAATGCAAGACCGAATACGCCGTTTTCAGCGCTGAAGTAGTTCTTGAAGTTATCGATAAAGTTCCAAGAGATACCGTCAGTAGTACCTTGAACAACACCAAGGTCGGTAACGCCAAAGGGAATACCGATAATGGTAGCAGCAAGGATACCGATAATAACAGCACCTTTAACTTTCAAGTAATCAAGAATTGCGATAACGAAAAGACCAGATAAAAGAACGATAGCGTTAGCGGGAGTAACGGTAAGGAAATCTTTTGCCCAGTTTACGATTTGGGGTTGCCAGTTAGTAAGGTCTATAACACCAACTTGGGTATAACCGTTAGTGATGATAAAGCCTGCGTTTTGGAAACCGATATAAGCAATGAATAAGCCGATACCAACGGGGATAGCGGTTCTGATAGCAGCAGGAATACCTTCGAAAATCTTTTGACGAAGAGATACGCCTTTGATGCTAATAATAGATAGAGCAAGGAACAATACGCCAGAGATGAGAACCATAAACATTGCATTAGCAAGTGAGAACTCAAAACTATAAGCGAAAGCGCCAACTCCACCACCGATTATTGAACCTACTAATGAGTTAAGACCCATACCCGGTGCTTGTGCTAAGGGCAATTTAGCAAGGAACGCCATTAAAAGCGTACCAACGATTGCGCCGAAAGCGGTTGCAATAAATACTGACGTCCATTGGGGAGCAGCAGTACCTGCATAGAAGAATTGATTCGGGTTAACCGTCAAAATGTAACACATTGCTAAGAAGGTAACGATACCTGCAACGATTTCAGTTCTGATGGTACTACCACGTTCTGTTACGCCAAAGAATTTGTCTAACTTGCAAGTTTTGTTAGTCTTAACTTCTTGGCATTCAGGTGTTTTGTTTTCCATAGAAAAACTCTCCTTTGTAAAAATTTTATACAAGCATTATAACACACGTGCGCACATAATACAATAATTTTTTAAAATTTTTCAAGAAATTTTCAAGGTTTTCTTTTTTCTACCGAAAAAAACAAAAATAAAACGCGCCCGACAACATTGCGTGCCGAGCGCGTTACGGTTATTTAGGCTTAACTAATAAAATTATTTACAACCACAACCGCCAAAACCGCCTAAAAATCCGCCGTTATTTTTGCAACAACAGCAAATTAAAAGGAGAGCCACAGGCAAACAGTAGCAAGAATTGAAGAAACCGTTAAGGCATCCGCTCTTGCAAAGGCAGATGATAAGAAGTATTATCAAAATCCAAAGACAACAGTTGTTGCCACCTAAAAAGTCGTAACCGTTCATATAAGTACCTCCAAAGTGTATGCAACTCCGCCTATGTATTAGTTTTTGTTCGGCGAAGTTTTCTACTAATATAATAGTCAAAACCGCACTAAATTGTTACAATCGCTTGCAAAATATTTGCTAAACGTGTTTATTTGTGGTAAAATGAGTATGCTAAAAGCGGTTATTTTATCAAAAACCGACTTAATCATTAGCAATAATTTTTTTTACAACGGATATCCTTTATTTAGGAATTCGATTGGAGGCATTATGAATAGTAAATTTTTCACAACGAAGAACGTTGCTCTTTTGGGCATATTAACCGCACTTTTAATAGTGCTAAACCTTTTGAGCACGGTGTTTAAGGTTATTACGAACGTAAATCTTACCTTAATCCCGATAGTTTTAGGGGCGTTACTTCTTGGCGCTCGTGGTGGCCTTATACTTGGCGGAATAAGTGGGGTAATGACCTTCTTATTTGGGGTTTTAGGTGTTGACCCGTTCACAAATATTCTTTTTGTTAATAGTCCTGTTTTAACCTTTTTAACTTGCGTGGTTAAAATAACGGTTGCAGGCGGTGTTGCAGGTTGGATTTACGACCTATTAAAAAGCAAAAATAAATACCTTGCGGTTTTCGTTGCATCTGCGTTAGTCCCGGTAATCAATACGTCGTTATTTATTATAGGTGCGCTTGCAATGTACGACGTAATTGCAACAAATTTCTCACAAGACGTTTTGTATTTTCTCGTTATTACTTGCGCAGGTATCAACTTTCTTATCGAACTTGCAATCAATTTGGTGGTTGCGCCCGCAATACACACGGTAGTTAGAGTTTTAGATAGAACCGTAGGAGAATAATTATGTTACTTGCGATAGATTTAGGTAATACGAATATAAAATACGGTGTTTTCGACGGGGAAAAGTTAGTTGCATCTTTCCGTGTTTCTTCAAGAATTTCAAGAACGGCGGACGAATACGGCTCTGTTTTAGTGGGCTTGCTTTCAGACAGGGGAATTAAAAAAGGCGATATAGACGGCATTATTTTTTCTTCGGTTATTCCTGCACTAAATTACACTATTTGCCATATGTGCGAATATTTCTTTAATATTTCCCCATTAATCGTTGGTCCCGGAATTAAAACGGGGCTAAATATTAAGGCGGATAATCCCAAGGAAGTTGGTGCAGATATAATAGTTAACAGCGTGTCCGCATATAATAAATACGGCGGACCGATAGTCGTTATTGATTTTGGAACGGCAACGACCTTTGACGTTATCAACGAAAAGGGCGAACTTATCGGCGTGGTAATCGCACCCGGTATTAAAACTTCTTTAGAAGGTTTAGCGACAAAGACTGCACAACTACCTATGGTAGAATTAGATGCGCCAAAGACGGTTATAGGAAAAAACACTAAACATTGTATGCAAGCAGGTTTGATTTTCGGGTTTGCGGGCTTAGTTGAAAACATAATAAGAAAAATCAAAAAAGAAATGGGATTAACCGAAATTAAAGTGGTTGCAACTGGTGGTTTAGGCGAAATAATAGCAAAGGAAGTAAAAACTATTAACATAGTTGATAGAACGCTTACTTTGGACGGACTTAAAACAATTTATAAACTTAACAAATAGTAAAAAGGCACTTTCAAAGTGTGTGGAGGTAATTATGAAAAGAGCAGGCGTTGCCATACTTGGACTTGGCGTAGTAGGTGGTGGAACTTATCAAATTCTCACCGAAAAGAGAGAGTATTTCAAGAAAACTCAGGGCGTTGACCTTACGGTTGAGTGCGTTCTTGAAAAGAACGTTGAAAGAGCACGTGAGTTAGGCGTTGAAGAAGATAAGATTGCAAACAGCATAGAAGAAGTTGTTTCTAATCCTAACGTAGATATAGTTGTTGAAGTTATCGGCGGAACGGGCGTAGCAAAAACGTTTGTTACCAAGGCGTTAATGAGTGGTAAGACGGTAGTTACTTCTAACAAAGAATTGTTTGCAAAACATTGGCCTGAACTTGAAGCACAGGCTAAAAAGATGCACGCAGGCTTATTCTTTGAAGCAAGTTGCGTAGGTGGCGTTCCTATTATTCGTACCTTGCAAGAAGGCATGCAAGCTAACAAAATTTTGTCTATTAAAGGCATTATCAACGGTACTACCAACTATATTCTTACAAAAATGGCAAACGAAGGTTCTTCTTATGAAGAAGCGTTAAAAGAAGCGCAAAGATTAGGTTATGCGGAATTTAATCCAACCGCTGACGTTGAAGGTTTTGACGCTACTTATAAACTTTCAATCTTGTCAAGCCTTGCTTTCAATAAAAAGATTTGCATTGAAAACGTATATCGTGAAGGTATTACGGGCGTAGATAAAGAAGATATCGCTTATGGCAAGGAAATGGGTTACACTCTCAAACTTTTAGGCATAGGCAAAGATACCGAAAAGGGCGTAGAAGTTAGAGTTCACCCGACTTTTGTTAAGAACGACAACCCACTCGCAAGCGTAAACGATTCGTTCAACGCAGTACATTTGGTTGGCGACGCTGTTGGCGAAATTATGCTTTACGGTAGGGGGGCAGGCGCTCTTCCCACAGGTAGCGCAATCGTTTCAGACGTTATATTTGCCGCTAAACACGACCAATATTTCTATGCAAACTTTAAGAACAATCAACAAGGAAACAAAGAAACTAAATTCGTTAAAGACTTCGTTTCAAAATATTACATTAGACTTTCCGTTATGGATAAAGCGGGCGTGCTTTCAAAGATAGCAGGCGTGTTCTCAAAGAATAACGTTAGCATATCAGAAGTTAAGCAAGTTTCTTACGAAGACGGAAAGGCGCAAATAATTATTATCACGCACGAATGTGGTGAAAGCCTAGTTAAAAAGACGCTTGATAAACTTCAATCTCTTGACGAAGTTTACGGTGTTAAAGGAACTATTAGAATGGAAGACTAAAGGCTATAAAAGGTCTACAAAAGGCGTGCAAAATGCACGCCTTTTTTATAAATATCGGTTAATTTGATTGACTTTTATTTATGAAAAGTGCTAAAATTACCCAATAAAGGAGAAATATTATGACGCAAAATCACTATCAAATAATGGAGATTGCAAAACTTTCTGAAATTTGCAAAAGCACTCCTAAATTTACAGAAGAAACTTATAAACAAAACCAAGTTAAAAGGGGACTTCGTGACGAAAACGGTGCAGGTGTCGTTACGGGTTTGACCGATATATCGGACGTTATCGCTAAAAAGAAGATAGACGGAGTTTTAGTTCCTTGCGACGGTGAATTGTATTATCGCAGTATTTCCGTTCGTGAAATGATTGAAAATTACGACGATAATTTACACTCTGGTTTTGAAGAAGCAACCTATCTTTTGCTTTTCAATAAACTCCCTAATAAAGAAGACCTTTTAGAGTTCAAGAGATTGCTTGCAAGTTACAGAAAACTTCCAAGAAACTTTGTTCGTGACGTTATTATGAAGTCGCCAAATAAAGACATTATGAACTCTATTTCAAGATGTATTTTGGCGTTGTATAGTTATGATAATCGTGCGTTAGACAACTCAACTGAAAACGTTTTAAGACAATGTCTTATGCTTACGGCAATGATGCCTATGTTTGCTGTTTACGCTTATAACGCACACATGCACTATAACGAAAATAAGAGTTTCTACATACACCGTCCTAGACCTGAACTTTCTACTGCGGAAAACGTTTTATATATGCTCCGCCCAGATAGTAAGTATACCGAATTAGAGGCAAGAGTTTTAGATATCGCCTTTATCTTACACGCAGAACACGGTGGTGGTAATAACTCAACTTTTACCACGCACGTTGTTACTAGTGCGGGAACTGATACTTATTCAACTATAACCGCTGCGCTTTGTTCTCTTAAAGGGCCTAAACACGGTGGTGCTAACATTAAGGTTATGGAAATGTTTGCCGACCTTAAAAAGAATATTACCGACTGGAACGACGAAGAACAAATCAAAGCGTACCTTTCTAAACTTCTTGCAGGTGAAGCCTATGACAATGCGGGTTTAATTTACGGTATGGGTCACGCCGTTTATTCGGTTTCAGACCCCAGAGCGGTTGTGTTTAAAGAATACGTTGAACAACTTGCAAACGAAAAGGGCAGAAAGAAAGAATTTAAACTTTATAGCACGGTTGAAAGACTTTCTCAAGAACTTATTTGTGCAAAGAGAAAGGTTATCAAAGGCGTATCGGCAAACGTAGACTTTTACAGCGGTTTCGTTTACAATATGTTGGGATTACCCGTAGAACTCTTTACGCCTATGTTCGCAGTTGCTAGAGTTTCTGGTTGGAGTGCACATAGAATGGAAGAACTCTTAAACAACGGTAAAATTATTCGTCCTGCATACGTTTCTACTAACGGTAGAGCGCCTTACGTTAAGATGGAAGATAGATAATTTACGGTAAATTAGATAGATAAAAGCATAAAACCCCCGTTTGCAGAACGCAAACGGGGGTTGTTTATTAAAAAATTTATTTATCGAAACAGTCGCAACGGTGAGTTCCAACGTAGCCCGTATCTTTACATTTTTCACAAACGTAACGGGGGGATAGGTCGGCAAGCGTCAAGCCTATTTTTGCTAATATATGCTCAATCGTTAAGGTCAATTCGGCTTGTTCTTTTTCAAGATTAATAATGGCTTGTTGATCGCCCGCAATTTCGGCAAACGCCAAGTCTTTTTCAATGCCGTTCAATCTTCCGTAAGCGCTCATAAATCCGTCTAATTCCATAGCACGTTCGTTATTTTTTTGCGCCTTTGAAATTGCGGTTGCACGCCTTTTTTCATATACACGATTATAAGATTCTTGGGTGTTTTCAGTAGCGGTAACGTTAGCCGTTTGTTCAACCGTAAACACACCCTTATTTTTCCAGTTGCTTAAAATTCCGTTCATATATGCGGTGGGGGTATTCTTACCCGCAGAAAGTTTCGCCGCTTCTAAAATCATATCTTCGGAAAAATTCCAACGTTTCCAAACCGAAAGGTTTTCTCTATCCCACGGGGTAGGGCGTCTGTTAACGCCGGCAAGAGAAAGCATACGAGAAATAAATTCGTCAGACTTCTTTATGCTCTCAAAATAATCACCAACACTTGATAGGTCTATAAACCCTCGTTCACGCAAATTTTCAACGAGTTCATCCATATCTTGCAAGGTGTTTTTGCCTATTTTAAAGCAATGGCTAGCAATATAACAAAGAGCGTCTTCCATAAAGCCGTAAGACAACCATTTTTTAGTATAAGTGTCGACTACAGGCTCAAGAACTTCAACGTAAATCGATAGTAATTTATTGATTTTTATGGCAAGTTCATAAATAGAGTTTTTATTCTTTACATATTCTTTGATTTCTTCTTTAGAAAAACTTTTCATAGAGTAAAGTTCAAGCAAAAACTCGTCTAATTTAGCCATAGTTCCCTTTTTGAGCGTGGTTGCTGCAAAAAGGATATTTTCTTCTTCAAAATTAAGTTCTTGCGTCCATTTTTTAAGGTATGTAGAGTCTTCTATTTCAGGTTGACGACGAACGGACATAGCCTTTAATATTTTTTCTATTAACCCCGTGCGTAAAACGTAAGATGCAAGTTCTTTTTCGACCTTGTCAATGGTGTTTATTCCACGGTTTCCAAAGTCTTTTGAAACTTTTGCAATATATTTATAACCTATATCCGTGCCTTTTCTATCAACGCAATATTTAACGATTAAAAGCATGGCTTCGGGCTTTATAGAATAAGTTTCCATAATATTGAAATACTCGGTGTATTCGCTAGTAGAAATCATTCTATCGGGAATAATAGATTGTATTGCTTTTGAAAATTCGGTATATTTTTCGGCTTTAATCTTTTTAGGCTTTGCAGACGAAGACGAGCGAATAGGGTGGTATTGAACGCTAAACGGGTCTTTAGATAAAACGGAAACCAAGCCAAAGTCTTCCCAAAAATTAAAGCAACTTATAACTTTTTCCGTATCCATACCCAAAGTCTTTGCAAAATCTTCTAATGAGCAGTCGAACTTTGGATTTTGGCAAAGGAAAAGGCCGTAAAGGTAGACCTTTACGCATTCGCCCGAAGAGATGGGCAAATATTCGCAAATAAAAGCGTTCTCCACGTCGGTAAAACCAGCAACGGAAAATTCTTTTGAATAAGAACAAGTCATAGCGTATTCCTTTAAAAACCAATAAACGGCAAAAAAAGTTAAAATCGCTTGCATTGACGTTTAGAATATTATATAATATAATAACTATAATAATAAACTAATGCAAGTACTCTCAAGTGAGAGTAAATGTTATTATAAACGAAAAAGCGATAAAAAGCAACTTAATTCGTGAGAAAATTAACGAAAAGTGCATTTTTTAGCGAGTTTACACTATTAGATGGTAGGAAAATTATGGCAGGAAACATACTAACCCCTTTGGCAATTTGGAAAGACTTTAAGATTGAGGGAGTGCCCCAAGCAAAACTTATTAAAGAAGAAAACGTAGACGGCGTTATTTTTACTCATTACTACTTGCAAGGTAGAGCGGTTGGTGAAGAAAACGTTGAGATTTACGGAGTGCTTGCAAAGCGTTCGCAACGTGCGGTTGCGCCCGCTGTTTTGTTGGTGCAAGATTTAGAACAGTTACCAGACCGTGAACTTACTATTGATTTAGTAAAACGTGGGTACACCGTATTCTCCGTAGACATTGCCGGCAAGGCGGAAGGAAAGGAAAATTACACCGTTTATCCGTCGCAAATAGATTACGCAAACTATCAAAACGTCAAGGACACTCTTTACGTTGTGGAAGGAGAAGTTGTCAAAACTTGTTGGTATGAGTGGACGTGTGTATTGAAATATGCGTTAAAATACTTAAAGTCCTTATCAAAAGTAAGTAGAGTTGGTGCGATAGGAGTTAAGGAATCTGCAACTGCGCTTTGGCAGGTTGCGGGTATGGATTTTGACGGGGATTTGGCTTGTTCAATATTTGCCCTAAACGCTGGCTGGAACGGATATAGGGGAATTAACAAGTTTGGCGGTATGGTAGAACCGCAGTTTTCCGATAATATGTATAAATTTATTGCGGGTGTTGAACCACAAGCATACGCTATGCACGTTAAATGTCCTACTTTGGTTTTATCGGCAACGAATAGCCCCCTTTACGATTGTGACAGGGCGTACGATACCATATCGAGAATTGAAACGGGGTATACCGTTATTCAATATTCGGTTGGGTATAGCGATAGAATAAGTAACCAAGCATATCTTTGTGCATTGACCTTTTTAGAAGTTTTCTTGAAAAAAGATGGGGCAAAAGCCGATGCATTGCCTTATGAAACCGATATTAGTTGCGAAATTAAAGATGGTAAAATAGTCGTTTCGGTAACGCCGTTTGCAAAAAACATTGCCGAAGTTGAATTGTTTGTGGCGGAAGAAGTTAACAATCCGTCTTTAAGGTGCTTTACTAAAGTTATCGGCGGGGAAAAGACAAAGGACGGCGTTTATGAATTTTCTTATTTGCCCTACCCAGAGTCTGGCTCTGTTACAATGTTTGCGCAAGTAAACTTTAAAGGCGATATGGCGGTAGGCTCAAAAATAATAAACAAGAAATTTTCACCCGAAGAAATAACGCATGCGCATAAGTCTAACCTTTTGTATTCATCTAGGGAGAAAAATGCGGAAAGTGTTTTCTATTCTGCAAATCAAGATGGAAAAGACCATTTGTTCTTAAAGAAAGAAGATGACGCGGTAATCGTTAAAAAAGGACCTATGGGCATAGAAGGCGTATATTCAAAAGACGGACTTTTGTCCTTTAAGTTTGGAACGAAAAAGGATAGGCCGGCAAACGACGCTATGTTTATGTGCGACGTTTATTCTAAAACGGCAGGGGAAATGTGGGTTAAACTTATAGCAGATTATTTTGGAGATAAAACCGAGTATGTTTACAAGGTAAATCTTTCGGGCGGAGACGTTTGGCAAAACGTTAAAGCGGAAATATCAAAGTTTAAGACGGCGGAAGGCAGAACCTTAAAAACGCTTGAAAAAATCCAAGCGGTTGAACTTGGGACGGACAGCGGTGAATATTTGATAAACAATGCGCTTTGGGTGTGATAAACGATATGGTGTATTCTGTTGACGGAAAGATAATTTCCAAGAAAAATCACGCTTGCGGTGGTAACGAGTGGATTATAACCCGAGTTGGTGCAGACGTGAAGATTAAATGCTTAAAATGCGGACGGGCAGTGTTTTTGTCGGTGGACGAAACGGCGAGAATTATTAAACAGTATTACCCGCCCGAGGAGAATAATGGTTAAAATTAAAGATAGCCTTATAGAAACTCAATTAAAAAAAGAAAGGTCGGACAGGAATTTTCTTTTAATTATCGCAATAATGCTTTCAGTCATACTTGCGGTATTGATGGTGAATACTTACGTAATATTTAACGTTTACGTTTTTGGGCCGTCAATGCAACCGACGTTGCAAACGGGGGACGTTCTTATAGCGAATAGGCTAAAAGAACCTGAACGTGGAGACGTGGTTATAGTGTCTGGCGCAAAAGTGGGCAGTAAAGATTGGCTAGTTAAAAGAGTTATTGCAGTTGGTGGCGAAACGGTGGAAATAAAAGACGGATACGTTTTTGTTCAAGGAAATAAACTTGATTTTGAACCTTACGTTTTAGAAAACGGAGTAACACACCCCGCAAAAGAAAGAGATTCGATTTTTACGGTTGGAGAAAACGAGTTTTTTTATTTAGGCGATAATAGAGAAAATAGTAGCGATAGTCGTAATTACGGAGTGTGCAGTAAAGAGCAGATAGTGGGCGTAGTTAGTGAGTGGTCGTTGTCGAACAAAAAGAGCATAACAAAGTTTTATAACATTATAAGCAAGTTTAGATTAGGCGGTTAATTTAGGAGTCTGTATGAGCGAAATTTATACTCAATATTTTAAGGAAAGTTATTTTACAGAGGCGCAAAAGCAAAGAAAGCGTGTACTTATTTGGTTTTACGTTGTAATAGGCGTGTATGCGTTTATAAGTTTAGGACTGTTTTTGTGGTATAGGACTTTGCCTTATCAAAGTGCAGTTATAGTTGCAGTTAAATTTATTCACTATTCGTTAAGTGCCTTATTCGTTGTATTTGTATTTTTATATATGGGCATACCATTTAAGAGAGTTAATAGGTATTACCGTTTAACCCGCAATATGTGTGTAGGTATCAAGGAAACTTCTACCGGAAGTTTTATAGAATACAGCGAAGAACTTCAAGATAAAGACGGCGTGGATTTTAAGGCGTTAATATTCTTGGAGTGGAACAAGTATAAAAAAGATTTTTACGAAAGAAAAGTTTTGGTTTTTTATCAAGAAGAATTCCCAGAATTTAAAGAAGGTCAAAACGTAAGATACGTTACGCAAGGCAACGTTTTGGTGGAGTATCTTATTTTAGACCAACAAGAAGAAACCGAACAAGGAGATAAACAATGAAAGCAATAGTTACTGTTATAGGAAAAGACAAACCGGGCATTATAGCAAAGGTAAGCACTTGTCTTGCGGAAAACAACGTTAATATAGAAGATATAAGCCAAACCATTATGCAAGGCAATTTTACAATGATAATGCAATGCGGGTTTGAAAACGCAAGCACATCTTTAATAGAAATTAAGGGGCGTTTAGTTGAACTTGGTGAGAAGATAGGCGTATCTATTCACGTTCAACACGAAGATATTTTTAATGCAATGCATAAAATTTAACGGCAGGTTACCCAATGTTTAGCAGAAAAGAAATACTTGAAACAATAGATATGGTCGAAAAGGAGCACTTTGACGTTAGAACGATAACTATGGGCATTTCGTTATTGCCTTGCATTCGTGACGATGCAAAGACTACCGCCGACCTTTGTTACGATAGAATATGTAAAAAAGCCGAAAAAATCGTTTCGGTTGCACAAGACTTAGAAGATGAATTCGGCGTGCCTATTATAAACAAGCGCGTATCAATTACTCCTGCAAGTTTGCTTACATCATCTTTTTGCGGAAAGGAAGTTGTGCTTGCAAAAGCACTCGATAAGGCTGCAAAAACGGTTGGCGTTGACTTTTTGGGCGGATATTCTGCGTTAGTTCAAAAGGGTATGACCAGTTATGAAAAATCGTTTATAGAAAGCATTCCCGAAGCGCTTGCCGTTACCGATAGAATGTGTTCTTCGGTAAACGTTGGCTCTTCTAAAGCGGGAATAAATATGGATGCGGTTGGGCTTATGGGCAAAATTATAAAGCAAACTGCCGAATTAACTAAGGATAGAGACGGATTTGGTTGCGCAAAACTCGTAGTATTCTGTAACGCAGTAGAAGATAATCCTTTTATGGCGGGTGCATTCCACGGCGTTGGCGAAGGCGAAACGGTTATAAACGTTGGCGTTTCAGGCCCGGGCGTAGTTCATCACGCATTAAAGAGTATGAAAGGCGCATCAGTTGAAGATATTGCTGAAACTATTAAAAAGACGGCGTTTAAAATTACTCGTACTGGTCAACTTATTGCGAAAGAAGCATCTAAAAGGCTTTCTGCGGAATTTGGTATCGTGGACTTATCGCTTGCACCGACCCCTGTAATGGGTGATAGTGTTGCGCATATATTAGAAGAAATCGGGCTTGACTCGGTTGGCGGACATGGAACGACTGCAGCACTTGCTATGCTTAACGACGCCGTTAAGAAAGGCGGTGTTATGGCAAGTTCAAACGTTGGCGGACTTTCGGGCGCATTTATTCCGGTTAGTGAAGATATCGGTATGATTAGGGCGGCGGAAAAAGGCGCAATTACTTTAAGCAAACTTGAAGCAATGACTTGTGTTTGTAGCGTTGGTATCGATATGGTGGCAGTTCCCGGTGATACCCCCGCAACCACCCTTTCGGGTATGATTGCAGACGAAGCGGCAATAGGTATGATAAATAATAAGACTACGGCTGTGCGTGTAATCCCTGTTCCAGGTAAAGGCGTGGGAGAAAGTGTTGAGTTTGGTGGACTTTTAGGAAGTGCGCCTATTATGGCGGTTAGTCCTTACGGCTGTAAAGCCTTTATTGAAAGGGGTGGAAGAATGCCCGCACCTATACATAGCAACAAGAATTAAATTTTAGGTTTTTTAGGAGATTATTTTGGAACAAAAATATACTTGGGCAACAGAAGAAATATTTGAAAGTGTAGATAAATGGGAAGAAACTTTTGAAACGATTAAAAAGGAATTAAATTTTGACCGTTTTAAAGGTCAACTTGGTAATCCCGAAAAGTTTTTGGAATGTATGAAAGAGCAAGAACGTGTGGGTAGAGTTTTTGAAAAACTTAGCGTTTACGCAATGATGAAACACGACGAAAACACTAAAAACGCACTTTACGATTCGCTTTTGGCAAGGATAACTTCTTTGGGCGGAATTTTTGGTGCGAACACCGCTTTTATTATGCCTGAACTTACCGCGCTTTCAGAAGACACTTTAAACGGGTATATACAAGACCAAAGATTTGCCGAATACGATTATTTTCTTAAAGGCATAATCAAAGAAAAACCACACGTTCTATCCGAAAGAGAAGAAAAACTTTTGGCGTTATCTAGTGAAACTCTCTCTACTTTTAAGGAAATTTTCACCAAGATTGACAATGCGGATTTACCGCTTGGCGAGATTAAGCACGGCAAGGAAAAAATTCCTTTAAGTCACGGCTATTACGGTGTGATTATGCACGGGGAAGATAGAAAACTCCGCAAAAAAACCTTTGAAAAGTATTATGGAGCGTATTTATCGCTTATCAATACGATTACGGCAACTTATTACGGAAACGTTAAAAAGGACGTTTTTGTTGCAAAGGCAAAAAACTACAAGTCGGCATTAGAACGTGCGCTTTTTTGCGAAGACGTGCCTGTAGTTGTTTACGATAACCTTATAAAATCGGTACGCAAGGCTTTGCCGTTATTACACTCATACATGCGTGAAAAGAAAAAACTTTTAGGGTTTAAGACAATGTATCCTTACGACGTGTACGTTCCCGTCGTTAAAGACGCAGAACTTAAACTTGAATATGAAGACGCTTACGATTTAGTAGTTAAAGGACTTGCACCGCTCGGAAAAGAATATCAAGATTTATTGATAAAGGCTAAAAACGAACGTTGGCTAGACGTTTATGAGAGTGACGGAAAGAGAAGTGGTGCTTACAGCGTTGCCGTTTACGATACTCACCCTTACGTTCTATTAAACTATCAAAAAACCACGCACGACGTGTTTACGATAGCACACGAAATGGGGCATAGTATTCACAGTTATTTTTCTAATCGAACTCAACCTTATGCTAAAGCCGATTATAAAATTTTTGTTGCGGAAGTTGCAAGCACGGTTAACGAAGTTCTACTTATAAGACATTTACTTGCAACCGAAAAGGACGCAAAACTTAAAAAATACTTGCTTTCTTACCTTTTGGAAATGATAAGAACGACCTTATTTAGACAAACGCAGTTTGCAGAATTTGAACAGTTTGCGCATCAAAGCGTGGAAAAGGGCGTGCCTTTAACAAAAGAAAACCTTTCTGAAGAATATTTAAGATTAAACAAAAAATATTACGGAAAGGCGGTTAAAAGCGACGGATTTATTAAGTACGAGTGGGCAAGAATACCGCATTTTTATAGGGCGTTTTACGTTTATAAATACGCAACGGGCATCATAAGTGCTTTAGCGATTGCGGATAGAATTTTAAATGAAGGAAAGAGCGCCGTGGGCGATTACTTTAAGTTCTTATCGTCCGGCGGAAAAGACGGACCTGTGGAATTGTTAAAAATAGCGGGTGTAGATTTAACAGATAAAAAACCGTTTATACAAGCGTTTAAGGTGTTTGAAGACACGCTTAATGAGTTTATTGCGTTATAATCCAAGGAGAAACCATCATGGCAAACAACAAAAAACAAATGACGGAAATGCCTCATAGTTTAGAGGCGGAACAAGCCCTTTTAGGGTGCTTGCTTTTAGATACCAAAGTGCAAGTAGAAGTGGCTGCATTTATTCAAGAAGACGATTTTTACGCAGAAAGCCACAAGTATATTTTTAACGCAATGGAATCTATAATAAAACAAAATAAACCCGTAGATTTAGTTACGCTAACAGATGCGCTTGAAAAACAAGGCACGTTAGAACAAGCGGGCGGTTTTTCATATATAACCGAACTTGCAAACGTTATGCCGTCTTCTGCCAACTATCACCGCTATCTAGATATAGTAACTCGTGACGGTTTGTTGCGTAAACTTATAAAAGGCTCTGCAGAAATTATAGAAGAATGCAAAACGAGTTCTGATAAAGAATCAGCAATCGCTTTTGCAGAAAAAACCGTTTACGATATCTCCAACCAAGCAGATACCAGCGAAATGGTTAAGATAGGACAAGTTATTCCGCAAGTTATGACAAAGTTTGACGAACTCAGTAACGACAAGTCTAAGTATAGGGGAATTAGGACTGGTTATCGTGGAATAGACGCAATTTTAGACGGTTTACATAAGAGCGACCTTATGATTTTGGCGGCACGTCCTGCGGTTGGTAAAACTTCGTTTGCAATGAACTTAATCGAAAACGTTGCAATGCAAGGTTATTCTTGTGCCGTGTTCTCGTTAGAAATGAGTAAAGACCAACTTACGGAAAGAATGTTGTGTTCTGTCGCAGGCGTTAGTATGGAAAACGTTAAAAAGGCAAAGATGACTAGAACCGAGTGGTTAAAAATGATGCAAGCCCGTGAAAAATTGAGCAATGCAAAAATATTTATAGACGACTCGGCTATTATTCGCCCACGTGAAATTATATCAAAGTGCCGTAGATTAAAAAGCCGTTTTGGGCTTGATTTCGTTATGGTCGACTATATTCAACTTATGACGCCTGATAAGAGCAAAAATAGTGATAGCCGTCAAAACGAAATTAGTGAAATTTCAAGAAGTCTTAAAATTTTAGCAAAAGAACTTAACGTTCCCGTTCTTGCCCTTTCGCAATTATCTCGTGCGGTTGAAACTAGAAAAGGCAGACCGCAACTATCCGACCTTAGAGAATCGGGTGCGATTGAACAAGACGCAGATATCGTTATGTTTATTCACCGCCCTGATAAGAGTGCAAGCGAAAAGGAAATTGCAGAAGGAACTGTACAAAGAAACGTTGCGGAAATTCTCATTGAAAAACATAGAAGTGGTAGCACGGGTATGGTTAAACTCTACTTTAAGGGCGAGTGTACAAAATTCCTTAACCTTAACGAAGATACGGGCGAACCCGACGAGCAGGCAAGCGAAAAAAACGCCCCCGTTAAAGTTTCGGCAGAATACGAAGATTTACCCGAAACTTTACCTAAAGAAGAACCTGCGGTGCTTAAATCTGTAGACGACGAAGTTTTTTAATATGATAACAAAAATAAAGAAAGTGGACGAAGAAAGTCTTAAAGAAGCAAAAGAACTTCTTTTTAACGGTGAAGTTGTGGGAATGCCCACCGAAACGGTTTACGGACTTTCGGCAATAGGCACGAATTCTGTTGCCGTTAAAAAAATTTTTGAAATAAAAGGTAGACCCGCCGACAATCCGCTTATCGCACACGTTCACAAAGATTACGACTTAAATAAATTAGTATATATTAAACACGATTATGCGTATAAACTTTTGAAAGAGTTTACACCCGGTCCATTAACTTTGGTGTTTGAAAGTAAGGGCGTTATATGTAAAGAAGCCACTTGCGGTGGAGATACGCTTGCCGTAAGAATACCGTCGCACGCAGGTGCGCAGGAATTATTAAAGGCGGTTGACGTGCCTTTGGTTGCACCAAGTGCAAACCTTTCAAAACATACAAGTCCTGTTACGGCAAAGCACGTTTACGACGACCTTAACGGTAAGATTGCTCTCATTTTAGACGGCGGAAAATGTTCTGGTGGTATAGAAAGCACCGTTTTAGACGTTACGGGTGAAGTTCCAAGAATTTTGCGTGCGGGATTAGTTACCAAAGAAATGATAATTTCGGTGGTTGGCAGTTGCGAGATTGCAGAGCATAAAGAAGGGGACAAGGTTAAGTCGCCGGGGGTAAAATATCGTCATTATAGACCTAAATGTCAAACTGCATTATTTAAGGAAGAACAAATAGACGATATAAAAGAACTTTATCAAAAGGAAAAGTCTGCGGGTGGAAAACCGTATATAATGTGCGCAAACGAAGTAGCCGAAAAGTTGGTTGGTTACGATATTCTTTTCTTGGGTAGTGGAGAAAAAGAAATAGCATGCAATTTATACGATAAACTGCTTGAAGGCGAAAAGATTGCAACCCTTATAATTGCCGTTGAAATGCCAAACGAAAGGGGTGCGTATATGGGAATAATGAACCGTTTAAGGAAGTCTTGCGGATGAGAAAAAAGAGAATAGTGTTCGTCTGCACGGGGAATACTTGTCGTAGCCCTATGGCGGAAAAAATACTAAAACAAAAACTAAAATTAGCAGGTATTGAAGAATACACGGTATTAAGCGCGGGGTTAAGTCCCGTTGCGGGCGAAAAAATGAGTAAAAACTCTTTTGAAGCCCTTAAAAAACTCGGTTATAAACCTTACGGGTTTAAGTCCCGCCCCTTAACTCGTGAACTTTTAGAACGTGCGGACTTAGTTGTCTGTATGACAACTGCGCATAAGAACTGGTTGCACGGATATTCTAACGTGCTTACGGTTGCCGAAATAACGGGCGGTAATGATATTAGCGACCCGTACGGCGGAGATTTGGCGGTATATATGGAAACGTCGCGTCAATTAGAAGATGCGTGTAATATTATTTTGAAAAAAATTTTGACTTTAAAAGGAGAAGACTAAAATGAAAGTAGCATTTGGCTGTGACCACGGTGGAATTAACTTAAAACCCGTGTTGCTTAAATATTTACAAGAAAAAGGTATAGAATATATAGACTACGGTTGTTTTGATACAGCGTCAACCGACTATAACGAATACGCACTTAAAGTAGCAAACGCCGTAAAAGATGGTGAGTGCGATAAGGGAATACTTTTTTGCGGAACGGGAATAGGTATGAGTTTAGTTGCAAACAAGGTAAAAGGTATTCGTTGTGCGCATTGTCACGACGTGTTTTCGGCAAAAATGACTAGACTTCATAACGACGCAAACGTTATGGCGTTGGGAGAAAGGGTTGTTGGACCTGGACTTATGATTGAAATAGTGGACGCGTTTTTGACTACTGAATTTTCTAACGACGCTCGCCATATAAGACGTGTGGAAAAAATCAAGGCGATAGAAGAAGAAAATTTTAAATAAGCGTTTAGTTTTAAGCATTTTTAAATCTTAACGTATAATAATAAAAAATGATAAGGGAATATAAGGAGAAAATATGCAAATAAAAAAGGCAATTATCCCTGCTGCGGGACTAGGAACAAGGTTTTTACCAATTACAAAGGCAATACCAAAGCCTATGCTATCGGTGGTAGATAAACCCACTATTCAGTACATAGCAGAAGAACTTTCTTCAATAGGCGTTGAAGAAATTATAGTGGTAGTTAGCCCCGGTTCTGATATTATTAAAAACCATTTTGGACCTGCGGAAGATTTGGAAAAAAGACTTTTGTCAGACGGAAAGACCGCTCTTTATGAAATTGAGCGTCAAACTCAAAAGTTCAACGTTAAATTCGTCGTTCAAGAAGAAGCCAACGGACTTGCGGGCGCAATCTTATGCGCAGAACCTTTGGTTAAGGACCAACCCTTTGCGTTGCTTTTAGGGGACGAACTTTTATACGCAAACAAAGGGGAAACCCCGTGCATTAAACGTTTGGCGGACATCTTTGAACAAACGGGCAAAAGCGTTATTGCAACTATGGAAGTTTTTGGCGACGACGTAAGTAAATACGGCAACATAGGTATAGCCGAAGAAAACGACGGAGTTATGCAAGTTTACGACATAGTGGAAAAACCGAGTATTAACGAAGCGTTATCGAATAACGCAGTAATTGGTAGATACGTTTTATCAGGTGAAGTTATGGGTATGCTTAAAACTCTTAAACCGCACGGTAACGAAATATATCTTACCGACGCATTAAAGGTTTTGGCCGAACGTGGAGATTTGCTTGCTAGTTGTTTTGAAGGGGAAAGATACGACGTTGGCGATAAATTAGGATATATTAAGGCGAACGTTGCTCTTGCTTTAAAGAGTGAAGAACTTGGTAGTGACGTTGCCGAATACATTAAAAATCTTGCGGAGACATTAAAATAACGGACGGATTTATGTACGACAAATATTGTAAAACGTGTGGAAGGGCGCTTAGTGAATTTTACCGCACGTATATGCTCGGTTGTCCCGATTGCTATGAAAATTTTTACACGGAGATAGTAAAAACCTTGAAAAAAAGTCAAGGTAAGACTTGTCACGTGGGAAAAATGCCTAAACTTAGCGGTGTGGATAGAGAACTTTACACCGAATACGAAAGGTTGTTAAAGGAAAGGGAAAACGCAACGCTTGGCGGGCGATTTTCTCGCATAAAACAGTTGAGCGAAGATATTGAAGAACTTGCCCAAGAATTAAAAAGAAGGGGGATTTTATAATGAGCGCTTTTTCTCCCGACTTGTATAAAGGCAATATAGTTATGACGCGCGTTCGCTTGGCTAGAAATTTAAGCGAATATCCTTTTAGGGTAAAAGACAAGCAAACGGCAAAAGAAATAGTTAAAAAGGTAAATCGTGCACTCGTTCGTGCTGACACCTTTAACCTTTATTTTATGTCTAACCTTACGACGATTGAACTTGAAGCAATGAAGGAAAGGCATTTAATAAGTCAAAATTTAATAGATAATAAAGAAGGCGGGGCGGTTTTAATAAATCAAGACCAAAGCATTTCTGTTATGGTTAACGAAGAAGACGTTATTAGAGAACAATGCTTTATGAAAGGCTTGTCTTTGGTTGAAGCATATAAACGCCTTGATAAAATCGACGACGAATTGAGTAAAAACCTTAACTTAGCATTTGATAGAGAACTTGGTTATCTTACCGCTTGCCCCACTAATTTAGGAACGGGGTTAAGGGCGTCGGTAATGCTATTTTTACCTGCGCTAACTGAAAGTGGAAAGATTTCGGCTTTAATTCAAGAAATGGCGAAATTAGGTTTAACCGTGCGAGGACACTACGGTGAAGGTAGTGATGCCGAAGGGTATATGTACCAAATTAGCAACGAAGTAACTTTGGGCGTTTCCGAATACGATATTATTCAAGAAGTAGAAAAGACGGTTGAAGCCATTTGTAGAGCAGAGCGTGACCAAATGGATAAACTCTATATTAAAAACGAACTCAAAACTATGGATAGGGCTAAAAAGTCTTACGGCGTGTTGACAAATGCGGTTATATTAAGTTATAGCGAGTTTTTGTCGCATATTGCAAACGTAAAACTCGGCGCTATGTTGGGGCATATAAACATACCGAATTTAGAAGAGATAGACGACCTTATTATAGACGCACGCCCTGCGAACATTTGCAAACAGTACGGCAGAGTTTTATCGGCTATTGACCGTGATTTATTCCGTGCGGAAATAGTTGGACAAAAACTTTCTAAATTAAAAGAGTAAAAGGGGAACTTATATGTATTACGAAACCTTTTCAAGAAACGTAAATTTAGTTATAGAATACGCAGTAGCGCTCACTAAACGCTACAATTTGAGATATATCGGCTCTGAACATATTTTGTTCGGGCTTATAAACGTGACCGAAGGTAGAGCGGCGGCAATACTTCGTGAAGAAGGAGTTACCAACGAGAGATTTTTGCCTTTGTTTGAAAGGTCGATATCTAAAGACTCGGTAGTGCCTGGAAATATGTTTACTCCACGCACCAAGCGTGTTTTTGAAAATGCAGTTAACATATCTTTAAAAGCAAGTGCGGGTTACGTTGGAACGGAACACGTTTTACTTGCAATATTAATGGATCAAACAAGCCTTGCAGTTTCTATATTAAAGGCGCTTAAAGTAAACGTTTCGGCTCTTTACGAAGGGCTTTCCGAACAACTTTTTGAAAATTTTGAAGAAGATGAAGAAGAAAACGTTTTAGCAAGTGCGTTCAAAGGCTCAAAAGGGGCGGAACAACGTGGTGGCAAGCAACAAGAAAAACCGATAAATTCTGGCGATTTAGGCGAACTTTCTAAATACGGTGTAAATTTAAATAAGCAAGCGCAAGACGGGAAATTAGACCCTGTTATCGGTAGAAAAAACGAAATTGATAGGGTTATTCAAATTCTTTCAAGGCGCACAAAAAACAACCCCGTTTTAATAGGTGAACCGGGTGTTGGTAAGAGTGCGGTTATAGAAGGCTTGGCTCAAGCAATAGTAAAGGGAAACGTGCCCGAAATTCTTGCCGATAAAATTGTGTTCTCATTAGACATTGCGGGTATGCTTGCGGGCGCAAGATACCGTGGCGATTTTGAGGAAAGATTAAAGGGAATTATAGATGCTGTTAAACAAAACGGAAATATAGTTTTATTTATAGACGAAATACACAATATTGTTGGCGCAGGTAGTACGGGTGAAGGTAATATGGACGCTGCAAACATCTTAAAGCCTATGCTTTCACGTGGGGAATTGCAAACGATAGGTGCAACGACCATAGACGAATATAGAAAATATATAGAAAAGGACGCAGCGTTAGAACGCCGTTTCCAACCTGTTATGGTGGACGCACCAAGTGTTGAAGATACTATTGAAATATTAAAAGGACTTCGTGATAAGTATGAATCGCACCACGGAGTAATTATTCCTGATGATGCTATTGTTTCTGCTGTTAATCTATCAGATAGGTATATAACCGATAGGTTTTTACCTGATAAAGCGATTGACCTTATAGACGAAGCGTCGTCAAGAGTTAAGTTAGATAGTTATAATTCGCCGTTTGAAGCAAGGCAAAAAGAAGTTCAGTTGAACGCTCTTATCGCACAAAAAGAAGAAGCGAAAAAGAGAGATGACCTTGACCGAGCAAAGAAGTTAAATGAAGAAATTTTACAAGTTTCAAAAGAACTTGAAGAAATTAAGAGAATAAATCAAAGCAACGACGGCAATAGAGATAGATTGATGCTCACCGCTGAAGATATTGCCAAAATAGTTAGCAACTGGACGGGTGTTCCCGTAACCAAACTAAACGAGAGCGAAGCACAAAAACTTTTGAATTTAGAAGAAACTTTGCATCAACGTGTTATCGGGCAAGAAGATGCCGTGCGTGCAGTTTCGTATGCTATTCGTAGGGCGAGAGCGGGACTTAAAGACCCGAATAGACCTGTTGGCTCGTTTATTTTCGTTGGACCTACGGGGGTAGGTAAAACCGAACTTTCAAAGGCGCTTGCCGAAACGGTTTTCGGTAGTGAAGACAGCATTATTAGGGTGGATATGAGCGAGTATATGGAAAAACACGCCGTATCTAAACTCGTTGGTGCGCCTCCGGGATATATCGGTTTTGACGAAGCGGGACAATTAACCGAAAAGGTTAGAAGAAAGCCTTACTCTGTGGTGCTTTTCGACGAAATTGAAAAGGCGCACCCAGACGTATTTAATATAATGTTGCAACTTTTAGACGACGGTAGGCTTACCGATAGCAAGGGCAGAGTAGTAAGTTTTAAGAACTGTATAGTGATTATGACTTCTAACGTAGGCGCTACCGAAATACAGAAAAAAGCGACGCTTGGTTTTGCGGGTGGTAGTAGCACGGCTGAATACGAAAATATGTGCGAAAGATATATGGACGCATTAAAAGAAAAGTTCCGTCCTGAATTCTTAAACCGTATTGACGATATAATAGTATTCCACAAGTTAGAAAAGCAAGACACGGCAAAAATTGCGGAAATTCTTTTAGTAAATTTGAGAAAACGCTTGGCGGTTATGGGCGTTACCATGGAGATTACTCCTAACGCAATGGAACTAATAGTTGAAAAAGGATACGATAGCAACTACGGGGCAAGACCGTTAAAGAGAGTTATTCAAAAGAACATTGAAGATAAATTGAGCGAAGAAATTTTGCTTGGAGCGGTAAAAGAGAATTCTAAAGTTATAATAGATGCTTTAGACGGGAACTTTGTTTTTAACAAGGCGTAACGTGATTTAACAAAAGTTAATTTTACTAAATTTAAGATTTTTTAGATTATGAATATAGGTATATCAACCGCATCATTGTTTATGCGGAAAACGACCGAAGACGCATTAGAATTTTTAGGAAAAAACGGCGTTGACGTTGCCGAAGTCTTTTTGGAAAGTTATTGTGAATATAACAAAGAATTCGGGCAACTTTTAAATGAGAGAAAGGGGCAAACATCCGTTCACTCGGTCCACGTTTTAACCACTCAGTTTGAACCGCAACTTTACAGCGTTAACGAGCGTGCTAAGACGGACAGTTTTAAGTTGCTTGATATGGCAATGCAAGCGGGTGAAAGTTTTGGCGCTAAATATTACACCTTTCACGGCGGGGCAAGGTTCAAGAAAACACCTTTTACTATCAATTATGATAGAGTAGGTAGCATTACCCAAGATATTTATAACGTGGCAAAATCTCACGGCATAACTTTGGCGTATGAAAACGTGCATTGGGGCTACTATAATTATTTGGGTTTTTTCTCGGAACTTAAAAAGCACGTGCCAAATCTTAAAGCAACTCTTGATATAAAGCAAGCAAGGCAAAGCGATATTCATTATAAAGAGTTTATTAAAGATATGGGCAAGGATATTGTTACCGTGCATTTATCGGATTATTTGGAAAACGGAAAAATGTGTTTGCCTGGTAAAGGCGTTACCGATTTTACCGACTTGTTTAAGAGATTAAAAGACGTTAATTTTAACGGCGCTTTGATATTAGAAGCCTATCAAAACGATTACGGTGAATTAAATGAACTTTTACACTCGTTAGATTATATAAGAGAACTTTCGTATAAGATATTTTAATAACTTATAAAAAACAAAAATCTCGGGAAAAACCCGAGATTTTTTTGGTGGAGGCGGTAGGACTTGAACCTATGACCTCTTGCATGTCAAGCAAGCGCTCTAACCAGCTGAGCTACGTCTCCAAAGCCTTAACATATTACCATATTTTCAATATTTT
>JAGCIP010000127.1 GCA_017648525.1 Clostridia bacterium | reverse complement strand
GGGGAAAATCCTGATGAGAAAATAGCAAAATATTTGTTTGAACAAGTGGAAAGGGCGGACGATAATTCGTTAATAGTTTTGCCTGAATATTCTAATGCGGGTGGACTTTCGGACAAGGAAAAGGAACTTCTTGCCCTTTCACGTGCGCAAGAAATGTTAGAAAAGGCGTCTTTACTTGCAAAAAAGAAAAATTCCTATATAGCGATAAACGTTTTGGAAAAACGCAACGGAAAAATAAGAAATTCTACCTATTTATTTGACAAAAAAGGTGAAAACCGGTTTGTTTACGATAAAATTCATTTGCCACCGTCAGAGATTGATTTAGGCGTGGAAAGCGGTGATGGACAATGCTTTTGCCAAGTGGATGGAATTAGATTTGGATTTATGACGTGTTACGACGCTTATTATAACGAACAAATTGAATATTTGGCTATGCAAAAGTCTGACGTTATTTTAATACCCGGGTATCAACGTGGGGAAAGAACGGACATTATTCGTGCGCAAAACAAAATGACCGCATTTAGATGCAACAGTTTTATTGCAAGGGCGTCTTACTCTATGGACGACGATAATCGTGGGGGGTGTTCTATGATAGTTGCGCCCGACGGCACTATTCTTAAAGATATCGGTAAGGGCGTTGGTAGTATTTCATTAGAAGTTAACGAAAAGGAAAAATATATGAGAACGGCAGGTTTCGGCGGTGGAATAGTTCGTAACGACGAGTTTATTAACAATGGTTTGCGCAAAGATTTATTTAATAAATAATAGGTGAAAATATGCAACAACTAATTATGCGTTGGGAAAACGACGGACAAAAAGCGCAAGACCTTGTTATGCCCGACGGCGTGGAAATTAAAAATTGGACGGAAACCCAAAATCCGCTCGACAAGTGGCTTGATATAGTTCAGCACGGATTGACGGCAAAAAAGGAAAACCAAGAATATTACAACAACTGCATGTTTCGTTACGAGCATTATAAACCACAAGATACGTATTTCTTTTTGTATAACGGACAAGAAGTTGCTACCGTGACTGTAATTTGCGACCCTGTAAAAAAAGACGGATATATTCATATGGTTGCGACAAAAGAAGAAGCAAGGGGCAAGGGGATAGGCAATTTAATGTCGTTTCTTGCCGTTAAAATCTTAAAAGAAAGAAATATGCAAACGGCGTATCTTACTACCGACGATTTTAGAATTCCTGCTATAAAAACTTATCTTAAAGGCGGGTTTTTCCCCGATTTATCTACCGAAGATTTTAAAAATAGATGGGAAAAGATAAATCAAATATTATCTTGTGGAAAATAAAAGTTATTAACAAAACGGCTAACGAATATTTTTTCGTTAGCCGTTAGTATTTTGTTAAATTGTTTATAAAATTTCCTTAAACACAGCGTATTGTGGTGTATTAGAAGTACTGTTAACAATAATTTTTCCGTTTTCAACCTTGTAATTAGCCAAAGGTGAAAGTTCTAAAAGTTCTACTTTGCCGTTAACTTCTATACTCAAACTGTCGGGGGCGAAGAAATCGCAATAGATATATTTTGCACCGTTATAGGTTATAGAATAAGAATAAGCGATGTCCTTTTCAATCTTAAAATACTTTTTATAGGCAACACCTTTTGCCGTTTTTGGGTTTTTGTCCTTGAAGAAAGGGTAAAGTTTGCGGGTGGACACGATACAGATTGCCGAATTCAAATTTTTACTTCTTAATTCGGGCGCACCGTCGTAAAGTGGTAAATACCCAGACGCATACCCCATTTTATTATGTCCGTCTTTATCACGCAACAAGTCAACGAAACGGTTTGGCGGATTGTCTTTGTCTGCCCAACTTTCTTTAGTAAGGTAATGCTTTGTTGGGAAAGCCGAAGTTAAGTTTTTGGGGTTGCTAAAATCAAAAGTGCCTTGTTCGGTGGTGAATGGTAATGTCTTTGGTATAAACCTAAAAACACCGCCCCCAAAAAAGTCACGACGAGTTTGACACATTACGCCCATATAGTTGTCGAGATAAACGTCTGTTAAGCGTTCTAAATAAAAGTCGTTAAGATAAGTTCCGTCGTCCAAAACACAATGCTTGCAGTCAAGATAAAGCATTTTTTCGCCAAAATCTGAAATTATAGGGTTATAACTAAACCCGTCAGACGGTCTTGCCTTTTCTAACGCAGGCCCAACGGTTGCGGGATTAATTATGTTATAGGTTTCACGAATTTCCACGCTGTCAGCGGTAACCGCTCTAATAACTCTTTGTTTTTGATTGCCGTTTACGGCAAAAATATCAAGGTTTTGGTGGCGGACGGCGGGGCAAAGGAATTTTAACACTTGGTCGTCGGGGCAAATAGGCTCTTTGTTTTGTCCGTTTCTAACAAAAGAAAGATTGCCTGCAATTTTTAATACAAATTGATATTGGTCTTTACTTTTACCAACGTTTTGGGAAACAACGGTTAAAATATCGCAGTTTTGCACTTGCACCAAATAGAAAAGAGTGCCGTTTTCGTCTTTCCAAACAGAGCCTATATCACGGCAGGTTTTTCCGTGTCCGTAATGTAAAATTTCTATTGCGCAAGGGTGACCGTGATTGCCACCTATCGGGGTGTCGTTTATAAAGGGCGGGACGGCTTCGTCCGTGCCGATAGATAGGGTTGGAGCGCACGTCCACTCGTCAAAACAATCGATAGGGGCTAACCCTGTTTCTAAAAAGTCTATCGTGCGGTTAGAAACACCGTCGTCGTTTGCGACAACGTTGCTTAATTTTAAGATTAAGTTATTATTCTCGTCATATTTGCTCACAAGCAAAGCACAAGTAGGGCTTTTATAAATTTTCACAAAAAAATTCTCCCGCTTGGAAATTTCTATTAAATTATATCACGGTAAATAACTAAAATCAACGAAAAATTAAATAACGGCAAAATTTTTAGTTTGCGCAAAATTATCGTTGATAAAAGGGCGAGTTTTTGGTAAAATATAAATAGTTAAATCAAAAGCGTTGCAAAAGTTATGGAAATTAAAGAGTATTTAGACAATTTTAGTAAAATTCCTTGCGAGTGTGGAAAAGTTCACAGTTCAAGCGTCAAGGAAATTATAGTTAAAAGCGGTGCAATTTTAGAGTTGCCAAGATTGATTGAAGAGTTTGGCGTTAAAAAGCCGTTTGTTTTGGCGGACGTCAACACTTTTTTGGTTGCGGGAAAGCGTGTTTTAGAAATTTTGGACGGCGAAAACATAAAAAATTCGACCTTTACTTTTGACGAAAAGGAATTAAAGCCAGACGACTGCGCTATTGAAAAGGCAAAGTCGAATTTTGACAATAGTTGCGACCTTGTTATTGCCGTTGGCTCTGGGGTAATAAACGATTTAGGCAAAATTGTTGCG
>JAGCIP010000126.1 GCA_017648525.1 Clostridia bacterium | reverse complement strand
CGCATAATCCGTTTCACCACGATTGTTAAGCGATACGAAAGTTGCTCTTGCTTCGTTTTCCCACCAAATTCCTTCGTATAACATTGCGCTTTGCGGGTTGGTTGGGGTATTTTGATATCCCAAAACAAATAAAGATTGTGCGTCTGTGTGTGATACGCTAGTATAAGTAGAAGACGGATGATAATAGTTTACGTTGCCGAGTAAATATTCGCCAATAAAATCTATCGCAACCTTTTTCTCGGGTGTTTTAATAGTTTTATATCCAGTTGCTGGGGTTATAACTTCTGAGCCACCTCCAACGTAATTATAAGTTCCGTTATAACTATACGAAATTTTATAATTGCTTAAACCCGCATATTGAGCGAAAATAGCTTCGTGCATTGATTCTAAATAATCGGCTGCACTTGCACCGTTCCAAAAGAAAGGATAAACGGTATCTGCAACTATTCTTTGAACCATCATTTCCCATTCTGCTTCATCTACTGGTTGTCCGTCGTCATAAGTTCCACTTACGCCGTCCTTACCTTTTGAAAGGGTTACGCCGTCTGCTTCGGTAATCAACCAACCCTTGTCTACAAATATGCTGTGGTCATAAACAAAACCTTGTATTGCAGAAGAATGAGGAAGCCCCCAAGTACCGCCATCCGTTTTGTATGCTTTTTTAAATAAATCTGCATCTTGCATTTTTTGTTCTACGGTTTTTCCATTACCGTCAACGTCAGAAGACCATATATCAGAAATGTCTTCAAGATATCCTTTTATACCCAAATCTTGACAATAAATTTGAGCAGTAATATAAACGTCGTTAGTAGATATACCAGACTCTATTTCAGGAGCAATGGTCGATTGATAAACGTCTTTATTTGGGTCTACAATAACTTGTACTTTGTCGCTTTGTGCATTATACCTAGCGACAGCCTCATCTAACCACGCTAAACCAAAACCACCATTCCACGCTGATACATATACTTGCGTTTTATTAGGGTCAATTCCATCATCAACAGTTGTCAAACATCCTGTCATCAACGCAGAAAGTGAAACCAACGCCGACATTGCTAAACATAAAATCTTTTTCATCTTTACACCTCTTTATTATATTTTTACCATGGTAAGAACTCAATGCCTTTTAGTTTAAGAATTGCTTCTACAAAAAAGTAATCGCCGTAAATTATAGGTTTATGAATTCCACTTGTATACATTTCACTACCCATTTGGAGTATTGAATCTTCATTTTCTTCCCAGTTGCACCATTTCCCCGACATAGCCTTTAGGATATTTATTGCAGATTGCAAGTATTTATCTTTCTTTCCCTTGTCCATAAATTTAGACAACTCTATAATCCCGCAACACGCTATAACGCCGGCCGTAGAATCGTAATACATAGGATCTTCGGGTTGACGGAAATCTAATCTCGGCAACCAATCAAATTTTTCAACGCTATCTATAAAGTAATCTGCTATTTTTTCCGCCGTCCTTAAATAACGTTCTTCTTTTGTGTATATATAAGACAAAGTAAATCCATACAATCCCCAAGCCGTCCCTCTTGACCAACTTGAACCAACGGCATAACCTTGTCCGCCTTTTGTACAAATAACTTCTTCTTTCTCCGTGTTATGCACAACTATGTGATTAACCGAGCCATCTTCTCTAACATGGTCTCTTAAAGACATGTCAGCGTGCTTCATTGCAATTTTCTTAAAGCGGTCATCACCGATTTCTTTGCTTGCCCAATAAAGAATAGGTATGTTCATCATACAATCTATAATGGTCCAGCCAGAAACGTCTTCCGTGCCATCGCCGTTCCAACAACGAATAAAGTTGCCCGTAACGTTGTATCTACTTGATAAAGACATAGCGGCAATTAAATTTCTATTTTTTGAATCTTGGTCATTATTCAATCGATAATTAACACCGCTTAGAATATGCCACATAAAGCCTACGTCGTGATGCCAATCTTGCATGTTTGCAAAGGCTTTATCTAATAATTTTTCTTGAACTAGCGCCGTTTCTTTATAAACGTCTTTGTTTGTTCCTACGTGCAT
>JAGCIP010000125.1 GCA_017648525.1 Clostridia bacterium | reverse complement strand
GATAAACCGTCTTTAAGTGCGGGCATATTCATTGGGTCGTAAGACGGAACGGCAGAGTCAATTTGCAAACTTTCAAGCGAGGGGTCTTGCATTACGTCGTCCGTACCCGTGTCCTTTAAGCGGGTAAGAACGTAAACGGATAAAGCGTCTTCAAGAGTTTTTCCGTCGGGGGTTGCGGTTGCGTTGGCGGTTATAATGCTTAAGTTGTATTTTAACGAAAGCGAGCCGTCGTTAGCAACTTCAAATCTTCCGCTAGCAGATGCGCCTGGTTCCCAAAGAATAGGGTCGCCGTTGATGTCCATAAAAATAGGGGTGTTTTCAGTAACGGTTTCCTCCGTTCCCGTATACGAGTTGGTGTAGAATAATCCAACGTCCAAGTTTCCAGACTGAATTTTGTTAATTCCGCTTGTAGAAGTGTCCGTAAACCAAGCGTAGGTACTGCCGATAAGTAAACTAAAACTTAGTACTATCGCAATAATGCTGGTTATTAAAGACTGTCTTGCTTTGATAACTTTCATAAAATTTTTCCTCCTGTTAAAAACAGTTTTATTTTCCTTTTTTTAATTTTTTAAGTTCTTTTATTTGGTTGGTCGGCTCAAACTTTTCGTTCTTTATAAGTTCAAATTTTTCCGCAAGAGCGGTAATTAACTTACCCGCATTGTTGCAAGCACGGTCGCTCTTAATTTTTACGGCAAACGGAACTTCTTCATACGCTTTTGTTGCCGAAACGTCCTTTTGGAAATACACGTTTTCGTTAAAATCTTTTACGTCTAAATTAAAATACCCCGTCAAGGTCTTTCCTCGTAGACTTATTTTTGCAAGCAAGGTGCGACCTTTTCTGTATGATGCGCATCTTAACGAAATTCTAGAAGTTACTTTTTTATAAGACGTGAGTTGATTGTGTAAGTCGTTAAAATAACTTTGCGTCTGCTTTTTTGATTCTAATATCTTTTCCGCAAACGGCTTTTTAGGAACGTCTGGGATATTAAACTTGTTGTCGTTTTGATTATTATCTTCTTCGTCCACTTTTGTTACCGCTGTTTCGTCCGTGCTCGGCGTTGGGGCAGGCACGGGCTTTTCGTTAGCCGTGTTTTCTTGCGTTGCCGTCTGTTGCGGGGCTGGTTGCGGTTGATAGTAAATGGGCTGATAATAAACGGGGATAGGCATAACCGTGGGTGATACTGTCGGTGTTCCCGTCGGTGCTCCCGCTGGCATAACTGTTGGAGTTCCCACCGTTTGATAAATACCAGGGTTTGTCATAGGGGGTTGCCCGCCTTGATAAATATTTTGGGTCGGTGCTTGATTGTTACCGCCTATCGTTTGGTATATCACGGGTTGTGGTTGATAGGGGAATGGTTGATAGTAACAAGGTGCTTGTTGTGCCGTTCCTAACGGAGCAAGGTTTATTGATTGATGCACGGGAGTTGTGTTTCCTGGTGCGGTTTGGCATATAATCGGTTGTGGGGTAAACGGAGTGGGGTAATAGGTTATAGAAACCGATTGATAAATAGTCGGTGCTACTTGCCCTTGTGCTTGCGGTTGAGCCTGTGTTTGTCCTTGTAAAGGTTGACCCGCCGTTTGCTCGGTTGGTTGTTCTATTTGTTGTTCGTTAATTTGTTCTGAATTTTGCGTCGTTTTTTCTTCCATTAGTAAAGCGCCACCCTTTTTTTCTAAATTTGCAATGGTTGATTTTAAGAAGTCAACTTCTCCGTTGTATAATTTTGCGTATTCTTGCTTGCCCAAAATTTTGCCGACCTTAACGCTAAAGAATATAATCAGCAAAACGCCCGGTATCAATATGCTTAAATAAAACCCACGTGGTGTCTGTAAAAATGAGAACAAGTGCCCTATCCGTGGCAGTTTGAAAGCATATCTACCTATAAGGTGTTCGGGTTTAACTTCAACTATATCGTTAACCCCCTTGTTAATTCCGTAAGTAACAATCCCAGAAACTTCCCCGTCGCTTGAATACTTTATTTCTCGTATCTTGTGAGAGACGGTTTTTCCCATACTTTCAGGGTTATAGGAAAAGAAAGTTATAACTTCGCCAACCTTAAGGTCTTTTGGAGAGCCGATTTTTGCTATAACAATCACGTCGCCTGCATCAAAGAAAACGCTTTCGTCTTGACTTGTTGGCGATTTACTCATAGAATTTGTGTTAACTATAAGCATCTTATAGCCAAAAATTTCTTTTCCGTTACTTTCTCCGCTAAACGACGCAAACACCGTTATTAGCGACAGAATTATTGCAAACGCCAAACATAGCCAAGCAAAAACGTCTAACGTTTTTTCAAATATATATTTAGTTTTATTTGTCGTTTTGTTCGCCATTTTTCTTTATCCAAGGCACAAGTGTCTAAAAAACCACTTTTTGTGCCATAATATCTTTATTTACACGTGTGTATAAGGTGTTTAAAAATCCTTGTTTTAATGTCAAAAAAAAGGGGAATACAAAACATTATATGTGCAGTGCACATAATTGTCAACTAATTTTTAGCGATTTGATAAAATAATATTATGACTTTTGGGGAAAATTTTAAAAAATGTCGACTGGAAATGTTTTTGACACAAAAGGAAGTAGCCAAAATACTTGGCGTATACCAGTCTAACATAAGCGATTGGGAAAACGATATTTCTCGTCCGGAGTATGAAAAACTTATTCAGCTTGCAGAAATTTACAACGTTTCTATAAGTGAACTTTTGGGCGTTGATGAAAATTGCGCTTGCAAAAAAAGCGAAAAAAAGGCGTAAAGGTTTTCAGCGATATTGTTGATGATTTTTCCCGTTCTTAATTTTTTAAGAGCGGGTTTTTTTGTTTATAAAAAATTTTTAGGTTTGTCGTGCGGGTAAAAATATACATTATAATAACGCGCGCGCGAAGAATAAAAACGTGCAAAGTATTTAAGGCATGCAAAAATTTTGCTTGCTTTTTTGTTTTTAAGAGCATTGTAAAGGTGGAAAAATGTGGGGTGTGATAAAACTTTTAGAAATCATTGACATAAAAAATCGGGTGTGGTATAATAACAATGTATCTAAAAAATTAAAAAAGGAAAAACTTAGGAAAACACTACCGTTTTTTCGATTTTACAAATTGCGGAAAAATAGGGAAAGGGATTAAATGAATCAAATTTTACTTGCTTTAGGAATATTTCTTTCGGGCGGGCTGGTTGCCTTTACTTCTTCAAAAATGCACGGAGAGATAAAAATATTTAAAAAGACAATGGGGCGTAAAGAGTTCTTTTTGAGAGCGCTTGGCGTTTTATTATTCCTTTTATATATTCCGTACTTATTTTCATTAGAGATAATTAGATGGCAAATTGGTTTAGTTGGCGGAGTGCAATCGGCAGAAGTTACCGTTTTGCTTGCTATTCTCAAATGGTTCACTTATTTTTCGCTTGCGGTTTGTATGATTGCGCCTTTTTATAAAATGCGCTTTCTTAAGGATTACGTTGCGTTTATAATCCCCCCGATTTTCTTGCTTAATGCGATTTTCTTAAAGCCTATTACCGTTTATATTACGGGTAGTGTGAATTTTTATGATTATAGAATAATAATTTACTCGGCTTGTCTTTGCCTTGCGGGTGGAATGGCTTTTTCAACTCTTTTGAGCGTTATAAAAGAGCAGGGAAAAACCGACTTGCTTAAACGTGTTGGCAAGGCGTTTGGCTTTATGGGTATATATCTTATGGCGTTTATGCCTATGTATTTGCCACAACTTTTCTTTGGGCACGTTGGCGACACGCCGGTAGATTTCACTTTAACTCACCGTATATTGATTTACATATGCTTTGCGTTAATGTTTGGCGGATTCGTTATGTTGCGCAAAAAACCGTATGAAGAAAAATCCTTTTTTGTAATTTTTCTTGCGCTCAGCGGATTTTTGCAATATTTTAGTACGGCGCACGGCACGGGTATAGGTTCGCTACCGTTACACTTATGTAACACGGCAATAGTCTTAATGTTATTTGCTTACGTGTTTAAGTGGAATGCGGTGTATTATTTTACTTATATGGTAAACGTTTTGGGTGCGTTCCTTGCAATCTTTATGCCAAACACGGCGGAAAGCGTGATAACCATGGAAGGAACGATAGCCTTTTGGTATAACCACACGTATGCGGCGGTTTTACCGATATTTGGCGTGGCGTTTGGGTTGTTCCCCCGTCCTAACATAAAATTGATGTATAAATGTATGGCGGCGTTTACCGTTTACGTTGCGTTTGCTGCGTTTATGAACGGTTGGTTAAACAACTCGCCCTCCTTAAACCCTGGTGGAGCGATAGAAATAGACTACTTCTTCTTGTACAGTAGTTTTATGGTAAATAAATTGCCGTTTGCAATACCGCTTAAAAACTTTATCTGGACTTTCCCTATGGGCGACACAATGGTTAAGATATACTGGGTATTCGTTTTAGGCGTGTGGGTAGTATACGTTGCAATGATGTTCCTAATTTGGGGTGTTTACTCAATATTATACAGAACTGCGGACGCACACGTAGAGTTGGCGTTACGGGCAAAACTGATGAAAGTTGACAAGGTGCAATTACTAAAAGAACTTGACGGTAGACCAAAAAGTGAACCGTTACATCCGGAGGGAAGAAAAATGATTAAATTTAATAACTTTTCAAAGACCTATGCGGGCACGGATAGAAAGGCGGTTGACAACCTTAATTTGGAGATAAAAGAAGGCGAAGTTTTCGGCTTTATCGGGCATAACGGTGCAGGCAAGAGTACCACTATTAAGAGTTTGGTTGGAATTCAGTCCATCACCGAAGGTAGCATAGAAGTTCAGGGTTACGACGTGGCACGTCAACCTTTAGAAGCAAAACTTTCAATGGGTTACGTGTCTGATAACCACGCTGTATATGAAAATCTTACGGGTAGAGAATACATAAGTTACGTTGCCGACCTTTATATGGTTAGCGAAAAGGACAAAAACGAACGTATAGAAAAATACGCAAAGATGTTCCACTTAGAAAAAGCACTTGATAGTGAAATTAAGTGTTATTCACACGGTATGAAACAAAAGACGATGGTTATCGGCGCACTTATACACAACCCGAAAGTGTGGGTATTAGACGAGCCGTTGACAGGGTTAGACCCGACGAGTTCTTGGCAGATAAAAGAGTGTATGAGAGAGCACGCCGACCAAGGCAATATAGTGTTCTTTAGTAGCCACGTTATAGAAGTAGTAGAAAAAGTATGTGATAGAATAGCCATAATTGCAGGCGGAAAACTTTGCCGTGTTGCAACGATTGAAGAAATTAAGAAAGAAGGCATATCATTAGAAGAATTATATTTAAGATACGCACAAACTACGACTAAAGAAGATATGGACGGAGAAAGAGTATAAACAATGACGGAAATGGCACAACCTAAAAATACGGCGTTTCGCCGTGTAAAATACCTATCGCTTATGCAAATGGGCGAGCAGTTGAGATTAAAGAAATCTCGCACGAAAAAGATGCACGCATTTTTTACCTTTTTAAAAACTTGCGTGTCTTTAGCCATTAGCGTAGTAATGATATTCGTGTTATCGTATATGAAAACGGGATTTCAGGTTGCACCGTCTAAAGAAATGTTTATGACCTTTATATTAATAACGCAAGTCATAAACATAATTGCGTGTACGGGCAGTATGATGCCGATAATGTACACGAGTAAAGAAAATGCAATGCTGTTAGTTTTCCCGTGTACGTACGGCGAAATCTTTTTGAGTAAAATAGTAGTTTTTGCTATTGCAGAATTAAAAAAGAGCATTTTCTTTTTAGTGCCGATTTTATTAGGGTTTGGTTTTGTTTCGGGCGGAGTAAGTTATTGGTTGCTAGTATTGCCCATGTGGTTTGTGTTATGCTTGCTACCCGTGCTATTCGGCGCACTTTTCTCTATACCCGTAATATATATCAAGAGATTTTTAGAAAAACACTTAACCATTTACGCAACTATCGTTATGTTATCAATAACGATTGCTTTTCTTGGCGTATCTTTTCTTTTAAGTAAACTCCCAGACCCCTTGCGTTTGGTTGCTATATACGGTGAATTTATAGCAGGGGTAGAGGGCTGGTTCAGTTCGGTAAGTTCATGGGCGTTATGGTATATGTTCATAGGGAACGCTATGTATGGCGAGATGATATATTTATACTTGCCCCTTTCAATAGCGGTGTTCGTTGCGCTTGCCGTGGCGTGTTTCTTGATAGCAAGACCGTTTTATTTTAAGGCGGTTTCGTCTACGGTAGAAGCGGGCAGAACCAAAAAGCACAAGAATAAAAAACACAAATTTAACAACGTTTTCTTAACTTTCTTTAGGAAAGAAATGAAACTATTTTTTAGAAACTCGCAATCGGTAAACTCTGCGGTTAGCACGATACTCTTATTCCCGTTTTTATCTTACGTATTCAACTTTGTGTTGATAGCCATAAACAAAAACTCGCTTGGCGAATTTATGAGCGTTGCTTTTAACGTAATGATAACCTTGAGTATTTTGAGCGCAAACAACGCAAACGTAGCGTCTGCAATATCATCAGAGGGTAACGAGTTTGCAATACTTAAAACCGCACCGTCTAACACGTCTATAATATGTTGGGCAAAAATAGCGGTTACGTCAATAGTAAACGTGGTGGCGCTTTTGGCGACCTTTATGATGCTAACTTTTACCACGGCGTTATCGGGAACGACCTTACTATTGATGGCGTTAGTTTTATTATTGATAACGACGGGGCATATATTCTGGAGCTTCCAAATGGATATAAACAACCCCCGCATTTTAGATTATGCAATGAAAGGAAACAACGTTGTAGATAACGCAAACGTAGCAAAAGCAATTTTAGTTGGCTTTGCGGTGGCGACCATAGCGGGAGTGTTAACGTTGTTGCTATTATACGACCACTTGGTAACGGGTTGGATTAGAATTATAATTATAGCGCTAGCATTTTTGGTTGCAAGATTATATTTGTTGTTGCGCAACGTAAAAGTGTACTTTAACGACATACAAATGTAACGGAGAGAACAATGAACAAAAAGATAGTTTTTATTATAACTTTAGTAGAGTGCGTTCTTGCCGTGTTGTTTATAAGCGTGTTTGGGCAAGCAATATTTAGTATTACCAAAAAGGACGTAACCGATATATATTTTGTTTATGAAAACGGCGAAAAGATAGAAGACGGTAAAGTGGTTTTCGTATTATTGACCGATTCTAATAGAGATTATAGATTGCAATGGAAAATAGAGCCGACGGACGCAGATAATCCTACGGTAGGATTTTCGGTAAACAGACCTAACGCCGTTGCAATAAGTCCAAGCGGAGTTATAACCTTTTTTGAAGAAGGAACGATAATCGTGACCATATACACGACTGACGGAAGTAATAGAAGTGATACGCTAACAATAAAAGCGGAAGAAAAGTAAGAAATAATCGGCAGGAAACTGCCGTTTATAAATAAAGTTGCAAAAACTAAAAGACAAAAGGAGAAGAAAAAAATGAAAAGACTAAAGAGTATTTTTATGGCTCTCATAATGTTATGTAGTTTTTTGATTACCGCGTGTACGCCTCCGGACGCATCTTATACGGTAACCTTAATGGACGGCACACAAATTATTAAGACCATAGAAAAAGACAAAGACACGCATTTAGATGCACCCGACGCTGTGGTTAAAGCGGGATACACCTTTATTGGCTGGTACGTGGACGCTGAACTCACTACGCCTTATGAACCTGCAATATTTAGTGCAAACTTAACCCTTTACGCTAAATATGACAAGGAATCGCTTTATATAACCTTTAACCTTAACGGTGGTGCGTTTGAAACCAGTCTTAACAACTTGGTGGTAAAGAACGGTGAAAATTATTCAGTTCCCACGCCTACGAAAGAAGGATACAACTTTGTTGGTTGGACGGTAGACGGAGAAACTTTTGCATCAAGCGGTGTTTATGAAAGAAGTGGGTCTGTTAGAATTTCTGCTAACTGGGCTATAAAAACTTACACCGTAACCTTTAAGGATGGCAATACCGTATTAGACACCGAAACGGTAGAACACGGCAAAAAGGTTGCTAAATGGAACTCTCCTACGGCTGGTTATGAAGTGGCTGGTTGGTATACGGACGAACAAATGCAAACCGCATTTGACTTTAACGGCACAATCACCAGCAACACAGAAGTTTTCGTTGATATCAACGCAAAAACTTATAATATTATAGTAAACGAAGCAAAGGGCGTTAACACCTTGGGTGTTTACGGACAAACCTATCAAATAGAAACACCTGAAAGAACGGGTTATACTTTCACGGGCTTTACTCGCAACGGACAACCATTCCCCGCAACCGGCACTTATAACTTTACTAGCGATATAATCGTTACCGCTACTTGGGAAAGAGATGCCGATTACTGGAAGAGCACGGTGTCATTATATGATGGCAACGTTATGATTGATAGTTTTGACTTGGACGACGGCACGGTGTTTACCGTAGCAGATTTGGCGGATGCTCTTGCTGATGCGGAATACACCAAAACGGGTTACACCTTTAACGGTTGGTATTCTAACTCTGCACTTACCGAGGCGTTTACCGAAACGACCATAACCGTTGAAAAAGACGTTGTTATTTACGCTAAATTTACTGCTAATCCTTATAAGATAACCGTAGACTTAGACGGCGGACTTTACAACGGACAAGAAACTTTAGTTCTTGACGTAAATTACGACGGAGATTATTTAATCCCCGCTCCCAACAAGAACGGCTATAAGCTCGTTGGATTTACTTATGACGACGACGATTTCTCTGCAACCGGCAAATATAAATTTGCAAAAAATATAGAAGTTAAAGCGGTTTGGGAAAGAATAATCGTTGACCAAGACGAAGAAGGAACTGAACTTTTCGTTAACGTTGGCGGAGCAAACGGCTATTACAAGGAAAGAAAAAATGCTGAAAGTGAATTTACTTACGTTTTCCTTGCAGGCGTTGAATATGACTTGACCGGGTTTGGAACAGCCGTAAAAGTTGATGGAGTTCAAAAAACTTCTGTTAAATTTGATGCGGTTGAAGAAGATATAACCCTTGAAATCACCAAAAACTTTAGTGGAACTATTTACACCTATACTCGTTCTGCACGTGTGGTTGAAAAAGTTTATACTTTTGGAACCAGCGGAGATTACAACAAACTTTGGGGTGCTGGTGCAAACAGGGCGGACTTCTACTATGAAAAAGCAGATGCAAGCATGTCTGTTGGTGCGGTTGGATTTAAGCCGGACGTTGCAATCACCAAGGGCGACGGAACGCAAGCGCTTACTATGGAAAGTGCAAACGTAACGGTAGTTGCTAAAGTAGACGGCGTTGAAGTTACCGATTATGAATTTAACGCAAAAGACGGTGAAATCAACTTTGGCGATACCTTGGTTGGTAAAACCGTTGAATTGACTTTTGCTCCTAAATATTCTACAGAATCCGCTATCGTAATGAACGTTAAAGTTAACAACGGCGTTAACGTTTATAATAACGAAGAATTAAGAACTGCTTACTCTAACCGTAACGTAAGCGAAATCAATATTTTACGTGGTATTACCGCACAAATCGGTGCAAACGACTACGTTGCAGGCACTGACCATCCTATAAATAAATACGAGTATGGTGTATACACACGTAAGGTTTCTAATGCAAACGATAGCATTACTATTAACGGTAACTTCTTTACCATTGACGGTAGTAAATTGCCATTGGCTCACAACGGCTATGATGGACGTGAGTGGGGTGTTCAAGCAAATGGAACAGACTTTGCTCCTTATTACGTGAACAACACGCAAATAGGTTTCTTCTTGTATAATTGTGCGGATGCAAATGATAAATATATGGGCGACGGACAAGCAACCTTTAACGACTTGTATATTCGTGGTAACGTTGGCGAAAATCCTGCAGAAACAAAACCCTACGAAGGCAAAGAAATGCTTATATATAGTGGTGCATATCACGGAATAGTTTGTCGTGGTGGTAGGGTGTCGGTTAACAACACAACCATTTACAAAACTAATATTGCAATTTTTGCAGACGCTGACGTTGCGGAAACGAAATCATTAACCAGACACGAAACACAATTTATTCTCAATGGCGCAAAGTTAGATAAATCTTGGGGTAATCAAGTTTATGTTTGGGGCTTTGGTAAAGTAGAAATTTCTAATTCTTATCTTGGCACTTGCGGTGGTGCGGCAATTCACCTTGACGACTTGGCAGTTAAAAAAGAATCAAGCACCTTAAACGCTGTTATTAACGTTGACAGGAATACTAAAATAAGCAATTACGTCGTTGGTACAGAAACGTGGTTTGTTAGTCGTGGTATGGGTGGTATAGCACCTAGCGTTAAGGGCGAACTTAACGGCGGTTTACAACAAGCGACCACTGCGTTGAAGAGTATGATGCCAAGCATGTTTGGAAATCTTCCCAACACGGCTGTTATTGTGAACAAAGATGGCGTTGAAAAAATGAATTTTGCGTTGCTTGTAAGGTCTGGTAGAGGCGAGGCTATGGATTGGGTAGAAGATAATAACGGAAGCGTTTTCGTAGAAACTAACTTACCCGTTTACTTTAATTCCGCCGTGGCGTCAAAATGTTTGGCAGACCTAGAAAATAATATGTCATTGGTTCCAAGCATATTCAATCAAGCGGAAATTCCGTCACAAGACAAGCAAACATTTAGTTATTTTGAAAAAGAATTGACTGGTTTTGGCATGGTTCTCGGCTACGTTGAGGTTGTTCTTGCCTAAACGGATAAGGAACAATTAAAAACTAAATAAAACTAAAAACCCAAATTCGGTTTACGAATTTGGGTTTTTTTCTGTCTGTAAAGATTTTTTGTATTTGCTTGGCGGGATTTTAACAAGCCGTGTAAACTGCTTGCTAAAATGATATTCGTCATAAAAACCAAGGTTAAACGCCACTTCTTTTACGCTTATGTTGGGATATGTCTTAAAGTAGGATTGTGCCATTTCTATCTTAAAATCTAAAATATAGCGGTGTATGGTTTTGTTAAAGGTTGCCTTAAATTTATTTTCTGCCGTTTTTAAGGAAACGTTTGCCATTTTTGCAAGTTGGCGGTTGGTAAAAAACCGTTCGGGGTTATTATGCACGGCGTTCTTTATAATCTCAACGCACTCGCTATCTTGGTTTTTGCGGTGATTTTCGGCAAGTTCGGTTAAAAGCAAATCAAAATAAATATCGGCTTTTTTGTGCTCGTTAGACAATTTGTTATTTACTATCTCTAAAAAATACTTCTTTACGTTTGGGTTTTGCGAAACGTCTATAAACGGCTCTAAAACCACTTGCTCGTCGGTTAAAACTTCGCCCGCTTGATAATCTTTATCGCCCTTTTCCTTGCTAACGTGAAAATACATTGTTTTAGTGTTCTTTTCGCACGGGCTAACCCCGTAATGCAAATCGTTTGCAGTTAATATTAAAACTGTGTCTTTTTCAAGTTGATAACTAACGCCGTTTTGTCCTATTTTCCATTTACCGTCAAGCAGGTATATAAAGTCGTGACAAGCCATCTTTCGCTTGGGGTGAACAAAAGGATTTGCGTAATAATTGATATTACTTTCACTTATTTTATGTCTTTTTGCTAAAGAAAACACTTTTTTCATAATACTGCCTTGAGTGTAATTATTTAATATTTACTTTATTTTACATTTATTTTGACCTTTTGTCAATGGAAAATCTTTTGCCTAAATGCTAAAATAATTAAAAAGGAGCAAATATGCGTATTTTTAGTAAGGGTTTTAATTTTTCTCAAGACGGGCCGGGGAACAGGCTTGTATATCATCTTTCGGGGTGTAATATGCGTTGCCCGTGGTGTTCTAATCCAGAAGGTATGGAAAAACAGGCGGGGAAAGATTACTCCGTGCAACAAATAGTTGAAGAGTGTGTTTCAGCAAAGCCCTTGTTTTTTAGTGGTGGCGGTGTTACCTTTACGGGTGGAGAGGCAACCTTGCAAAAAACCGAACTCTTTGAAGTTCTTAAAGAGTTGAAAAACAACGATATTCACGTGGCGATAGAAACTAACGGCACGGCTAAATATTTAAGCGAGTTAGAAGAATATATTGATTACATAATAATGGACTTTAAGCATTACGACGATAAAGAGCATCTTAAATGGACGGGTGTTCCTATCGATACGGTTAAAGAAAATTACGAGCGCAGGTGTAATTTGGGGCGGGCGCAACACATAAGAATACCGCTTATTAACGGCGTAAACGCAAAAAACCCCGAAAAGTTTGCCGAATATTTTGCAAAGTTTGACACTAAGAACACTGTTTTCGAGTTTTTGCCCTATCACGAATATGGCAAAGACAAATGGAAAACACCTTATCAAATAAAAAACGGTTTCGTTGATAAAAAGACGATTGACGAGTTTAATAAAATATTTAAAGAAAACAACTTGGTTTTGGTAAAAACCTAAAAAGGAGATTGTTATGGAAAAAATTTATAAAGCGGGCAAGTTAACCCAAATGGCAAAAGAACTTTTCAAAGAAGAAAGGCGCATTAACAGATTAGATGGCTGGTTTTTGGCAAAGGAAACCGAAATGCTTTGTGAAGACAAGTATAAAGACTGTTCTCCGCAAGTTAAAAAGGCATATCTTCTTAACGAAGTGTTAAAGACTATTCCGCTATCTTTAAGCGACAATGCGGTTTTCGTGGGCGTGCAAAGAGATGCGTTTGCTAAATCTTATGCGCTTATAAATCCGTCGTTCACGGTTGAAGGTTTTTCGGGCTATTGCGACCCTATGGCTATCTATAACGACATAGAGCCAAACCAAGAATTTACAAAAGAGCGCATAAGCGCCGTGCGTAATTTCACGGCTAAAAGCGATATGGTTAACATTTTACAAAAAACCTATTCGTCGGTAGAAAACTACACCAAAGAAGTTGTATTTTTCGTTGAACAAGTAACTGGGCACGTTATTCCAGATTTCCGCCAAGCGTTAAAATACGGCATAGACGCACTTATTGAAAACGCTAAATCAAAAGACGGCGAGTTTTATAGGGGTGCAGAGATTGCGCTTAACGGTGTTAAAATCCTTATTGATAGATATTTAGAGATAATAAAAGCACAAAAACTTACCGCTCAAACGGAAAGAGTTATAGAGTTAGAATATCTTGAAAAATCGCTTAAAAACATCTATGCTAACGGCGCTAAAAATCTTTACGAGGCTATTCAACTATATATTTTATTGTGGCAAATTATGTGTTTAGAACAAGCACCTAATCCTTATGCTTTTTCTGTTGGTAATGCCGATAGAATTTTCGAGCCGTTTAGGGGCGACCTTTCTCGTCAGCAGGTTAGCGAACTATTTAAGCATTTCTTGGTGTTCTTTAATATCGGGGACAGAAGTTGGGCAATCTCTCAAAACGTGCTTATCTCAGGACGTGATGAAAATGGTAACGACTTGACCAACCTTACTTCTTACGCTATTTTAGACGCCTACTTTGATATGAACTTACCGCAACCTATCTTGTCGGTTAAATTACATAAAAAAACGCCTGAAAAACTCTACAAAGAGTTGGGTAGATTTTTCTTCTCTGCGGGCGTTCTAACCCCGTCGCTCTTTAACGACGATGCGCTATTTACCGTTTTAGAAAACAACGGTGTGGCGATTGAAGATATTCCCGATTATTCGGTTGCGGGCTGTCAAGAGCCGTTAATTATGGGCAAAGACAACGGAAACACCACTAACACTTGGCTTTCACTTCCAAAAGTTTTAGAAATGGTTTTATTTGGGGGCGAAAGTGCGATTACGGGCGAAAAACTTATGCAAGTAGACGGCTACGACCTAAAAACCATACGCCAAGATTTTTATAAGACCTTAGACAAGGTTTTAGACGAGATGACCAAGGCTGGTAACGGTGCGTCGATTGCGCTTTCGCAGTTGAAAGTGCCTTTCCTAAGTTGCTTTATGGGCGGATTAGAATACGGCGCAGATATGCGTGACACGGTTAAGCAAGGCACGAAATATAACGGTAGCGGGTGTTTGGTGCACGGGCTTACCGTTTTAGTCGATTCGTTTATTGCGATTGATAAATTTATAGAAAAATACCCAGACGGAAAGCAAATGCTTTTAGATGCGCTTAAAAATAACTTCGTCGGCTACGAAGATTTGCGTGAATTCTTGCTTGCTCAACCTAAATTTGGCAACAATATTAAAGAAGTGGACGAAGAAGCCCGTGAAATTGCCTTAAGGGTTAGCGATATGATTTCTTCAAAGAAGAACTACTTGGGAAATCCGTTCAGACCCGACTTTTCAAGTCCGTCCACGCACTTAACTTACGGCTACTGGGTGGGCGCAACACCCGACGGCAGAAAGGCAAGGGAAATGTTTGGCTACGGCGTTGACCCCTTGTTTGGCGAGGCAAGCAACGGCTTAGGTTTTAGAATTTTATCTAATATGAAATTGCCGTTTGAAAAGTTTAACGGTGGTTATGCGTCGCACTTGGGTATAGACCCCAAATATTTTGTGGGGGATGATTTAGAAGAAAAGGGCGTTAAGTTCTATCAAAATATCGTTAAGCCCTTGTTCTTTAACCCCTTAAAGCAAGGCGTGTCGCCCTTCTATCTTTACGTTAACGTCACCACGCCCGAAACTTTAAGAAAGGTGCTTGCTAATCCCGAAAAATACGCACCGAGCGGGGTGTACATTATGAGAATTCACGGAACTTTCGTTAATTTCCTTGACTTATCGCCACAAATACAGCAAGATATAATAAAAAGACTTGATTTGCGCTCAACGAGTATTGAGTGTTAGGAGACGATATGCAAGCAATAGGTATTGATATAGGAACTACAAGCATTTGCGGTGTTCTTGTTGAAGATGGCAAGTTGGTGCGCTCTAAAACGGTTAATTACAACGCTTTTATTCCAACGGCTAACGACTGGGAGAAAATTCAGGACGCTGAAAAGATAATAAGTCTTGCCCTTTCGGTGTTAGACCAACTAAAAACCACAAACACCGCAGTTATCGGCGTTACGGGGCAAATGCACGGCATTGTTTATACCGATAAGGACGGCGTTTCCGTTAGTCCCCTTTATACTTGGCAAGACGGGCGTGGAAATTTGCCCTATAAAAACACCACCTATGCGGGGTATTTGGGCAGTTATTCGGGTTACGGCACGGTTACCGATTTTTATAATAGAGTTAACGGATTAGTGCCTAAAACCGCCGTTTCGTTTTGTACTATTCACGATTATTTGGTTATGCGTCTATGCGGGTTAAAAACTCCGTTTATTCACTCGTCTGATGCATGCAGTTTTGGGCTTTACGATTTAGAAAAGAACGAATTTACCTTTGACTATAACGGAAAGGTTACCGCCGATTACGCCATTGCGGGCTGTCATAACGGAATACCCGTAAGCGTTGCGATAGGCGACAATCAAGCAAGCGTTTTCTCAACACTTATAGACGAAAACGACTTGTTGGTTAATGCGGGAACGGGCAGTCAAGTTTCTATCGTTTCAAACGCTCCCGTTGTTGCAGAAGGGGTTGAAACTCGCCCCTATTTCGGTGGAAAATATTTGCTCGTTGGGGCGGTGCTTTGCGGTGGCAGAGCCTACTCAATGCTAAAAGATTTTTACGCAGGGATTTTAAGAAAGGTTAATAAAGACGTTACAGACGCAGAGATTTATCAAATTATGGCGGAAACGCTTAACGACGGCGTCGAGAGTTTAACCGTAGATACTCGTTTTGCAGGAACTCGTGCCCACCCCGAGATAAAGGGTAGTATAACGGGCGTTGATACCGTTAATTTTACACCGTCTGCCTTAACACGTGGCGTTATAAAAGGCATGGCGGAAGAATTATATTCGGTTTATAAACAAATGGGTGTTAAAAAGAGCGGACTTGTTGGCTCTGGTAACGGCATAAGAAAAAATGCGCTCTTTAAAAATGCGTTAGAGCAAAAGTTCGGTGCGAAAATGAAAATACCAGCGCACAACGAAGAAGCGTCTTTCGGCTCGGCTCTTTTTGCATTGATTGCCGTCGGGGCGTATAAAGACGAAAAGCAAGCACGTGCAAGCATTAGTTATCAATAATTTTAGTTTGTTTAAAATTTATAATAAAAAGGCGGGCGGTTTGCGATAAAGCGGACTGCTCGTTTGTATTTTTGGGCATAAATGAGGCGGTAAATACTTTTATGCAAAAAGCACGTCCTAATTTATAAAGCCGAACACTTGAAAATTTTATGCGTGTTTGTTATTATTTATTTAGGAGGAAGATAAAATGGAATTTTTTAAGAATATAGTAAATCAATTTCAAGTAGAAGGCGAACTTTGCTCTTGTGAAAGATATGGCGAAGGGCATATTAACGCAACATATCTTGCCGTTATGGAAAAAGACGGCGAAAAAACCGATTATATCTTACAAAAAATAAACAATACGGCGTTCCCCAACGTTGCAGGGCTTATGAATAACATTAAACTTGTTACCGAGTTTAACAGAGCGAAAATTCTTGCTAACGGCGGAAACCCCGATAGAGAAAGTCTTTCTTTAATCTACACCAAATCGGGCGAAACCTATTATCATTGTGATGAAGACGACGGTTATTACCGTATGTATATATTTATTACCGACGCAGTTGCTTATCAATCTATAGAAAAGCCCGAAGATTTTTATCAAAGCGCAGTTGCGTTTGGTAATTTTGCAAAGTTGCTTTCGGAATTTGACGCAACGCCTATCGTTGAAATTATCCCCGGTTTCCACAACACGGTAAAGCGTTTTGCAAACCTAGAAAAATCTATTAAGTTAGACAAAATGAATAGAGTTAAAGACGTTCAAGCCGAAATAGATTTTGCGCTTAAGAGAAAAAATATTTGCGATAAAATCGTATCTTTACTTGAAAGCGGAAAAATGCCCACCAAAGTTACGCATAACGACACCAAACTTAACAACGTTATGCTTGACGTAAAGACGGGTGAGCCCGTTGCGGTTATCGACCTTGATACTATTATGCCGGGCAGTATTTGTTACGACTTTGGCGATAGTATTAGATTTGGTTGTTCAACTGCGCCAGAAGACGAAAAGGATTTAAGCAAGGTTAACTTTAATATCGATTTATTCGACGTTTACACTCGTGGTTATTTAACTGCACTTGGTAACGACGCCACCGATATTGAAAAAGAATATTTGCCTTGGGGCGCAATCTTGATGACCTTTGAATGCGGTATTAGATTTTTAACCGACTATTTAGACGGCGACGTTTATTTCCGTATTAAGAGAGAAGAGCATAACTTGGATAGATGTAGAACTCAATTTAAGTTGGTTCAAGAAATGGAAAAATGCTTTGACAAGATGCAAGAAATAGTAAAAAAATATAGTTGACGACTTTTAACTATATATTCTCTGAAAAGTTTTAAAAAAGAAAGTGGCTACCTTTATCGGTAGTCACTTTCTTTATGTGCTTTATAATTTTATTTTGCAAGATTTATGCTTTCAATAATAGATAGTAAGGGGTTTTCAATAAAAAGTTTATCTAGCCCAAATGCGCTTCCCGATAGACAAGAAGTGATTTTCTCAATCGTTCCCGCACCGCTAAACGATAGAAGTTGAAAGATTAAAAGAGTTGCTATTATCAAGGTTAAAACGGCTAAAATTACGCCGAAAATTTTGTTAACAATGCGAATTGCAAAAAAGTCAATCTCAAAAAGCCAACGAACAAGAGCGGTAAAAATTTTCTTTAAGAGTTGAACGGCAAAGAATAAAACGACTGCAAAAGCAATAAGGTCTATTCTAATATTCAATAGAATATTGCAGAAGAAATTATCTTTCGACTGCATAAATTCTACAAAAGCCGTGAGTAAATTTTTAACGATAGGCCAGTCAAGAACTATACCGAAAATAAAATAGCAAACGACTATAGATAACACTTTTCCTACTATTCCACGGGAAAGAAAACTTAAAAATCTGCCAAATCCTAAACCGGCACCTATAAGAGCAACGATTAGTATCGTGCCTATTGCAATTAAGTCAGCAACGTTCATTAAAAGACCATCCTTAGTTTTGTCGATATAGTAATTATAACCTACTTTTTATAAAAATTCAACTTTTTATGCGAAAAAATTTTTCCGCTTGACTAATACTGCTTAAACGGTGGCGCAATTTACGCATTTCCCGCTTTCTGCATCTTGGAACATCATCCAAAAACCATCACCTTTAAGGCAAAACACCGAAAGGGGAATAAAAGTACAATATCCTGCAAGTTCTTTCGGTGGCTCTTTTGAATAGGTCGCTGGCACGCCGTAGCAAATATATCTTTCTTTTCCGTTTTCCTTGATTAAGCCAACCACGTAATACTTGTCGCTTGAATAATTTATTTTTGCAAACTTGCTATCTGGAAATAAGTTTTGCAAACAAGTTTCGGCGGGGAATTTTTCAAAAATATTAGTTAGTTCTTTTTCTACCGTTCGGTAGTAGGGCTGTTCTTCTTTAAGTTCCGTGCTAAAATCAGCGTCTGTTTCATTCGAAATGCGGTCAGAAAAACCCTTGACTTGTTGCGTTTTTTCTTGGCAATCGATAAAAGACAATTCATCTTCATTTCGTACATAGTCTTGCTCCTTTATATCAATATTCTCGGTTATATTGATAACTTCTTGGTCTAATTCATAGTAATTCAGGGTTGCAACCGCCTCGTCGTCGTATAGTGGGCAAGTGGGTTGCTCTTGTGTTGACGGCGTTTCAATCGGGGGTGGGCAGGGTTTTAATTTAGTCTTTCTTTCGGCTAAACATTTTTCTGCCACCGCTTTCTTAAAATCGGTTAAAGAAAGTTTAGAGCACGGCTCTTTTGCAAAGGCTATGGTTATAGGAATATCGTCACTTTCAACGAATAGTCCAACGGCAAAATCTTCCTTTTGATTAAAATTTTCAAGCAAGTGATGAAATGATGCGGGGTGCTTGCCTAAATCGAAAACCGTTAGCGATTTTCCGTTTAATAACCCCGCCTTAAAAACGGCTGTTTGCAAAGGCAAGGCGTTTATAATGGTTAGGTAAAAATCCGCAACCCCGCTTTCAATTTCTATGCGAGCAATACCGCTTAACGCTTTGCCGTCTATAGCGTATCCGTTTTCCGTTTGTTTTAAGACCGTTGTTTTTTTAAAAAATTCCATTATATAAAAACTTCCCGTAGTTACTTTTTCGGTTTTCTTATAGTATATATGTTTTAAGAAGAAAAAAAAGAAATAAAAAGTGCGAAAAAAGCAAAAAAAGGTAAAAAAAATAGCGTAAATTTTACGGCGAATAAATTTTAAAAAAAGACGATAATGTCTTTACTTTTGACAAATCGTGTGATATAATACATAATGCGGGACGAAAAAGATTTTTTGATTTTTTTGGTGAAAATTTAGGTGTGAATAAACCTAAAATTGTCAATAAAACAAAGGGGATTTAATTTTAATCCGCAAAAACAAAAAAATAAATTAGTAAATAAAAAACCCAAAACGGGATACTTAAGGAGAATTATTATGACGACAAACAAAAAAGTTCTTGATTTTATTCAAGAAACACAAGCGCTTTGCCAACCCGAACGTATCGTTTGGATTGACGGTAGCGAAGAACAACTCGAAGCACTTAGAAAACAAGCGGTAGAAGAAAATATTCTTATCAAACTCAACCAAGAAAAACTTCCCGGTTGTTATTTGCACCGTACCACCGTTAACGACGTTGCACGTGTAGAAGGCAGAACTTTCATCTGTTCTAAAGTAAAAGAAGACTCTGCTCCTATCAACAACTGGATGGAAACCGGTGAAGCAATGGCTCTTATGAACGACTTATTTAAAGGCGTTATGAAAGGCAGAACTCTTTACGTTATCCCTTATTCAATGGGCGCAGTTGGCAGTAAGTTCTCTAAAATCGGTATCGAACTTACCGACTCTGTATACGTAGTTCTCAACATGGCTATTATGACCAGAGTAGGCAAGGCTGTTCTTGATGCTTTGGGCGACGGAGAATTCATTAAGGGCTTACACTCTTATGCAGAACTCTCTGAAGAAAAGAGATACATTATGCACTTCCCTGAAGAAAATACCATTATGAGTATCAACTCTAACTACGGTGGTAACGTTCTTCTTGGTAAAAAATGTTTTGCACTTCGTATCGCATCTTATCTTGGTAAGACCGAAGGTTGGATGGCTGAACACATGCTTATTCTCGGCATCACCAATCCTAAGGGTGAAAAGAAATATATCGCTGCTGCGTTCCCGTCTGCTTGCGGTAAGACCAACTTAGCAATGCTTATTCCCCCCAAGGCTTATCTTGACAAGGGTTACAAAATTGAATGTGTAGGCGACGATATCGCTTGGATTAGAGTCGGTGAAGACGGCAGACTTTGGGCTGTTAACCCCGAAAACGGTTTCTTCGGCGTTGCTCCCGGAACTAACCTTAAATCTAACCCCAACGCACTTAAATCTACTATGAAAAACACCATTTTCACCAACGTTGTTCAAAATCTTGACGACAATACCGTTTGGTGGGAAGGTCTTGATAAGAATCCCCCGAAGAACGCTATCGACTGGAAGGGTAATCCTTGGAACGGCGATATGAAAGACGCTGACGGTAAGTCTATTAAGGGTGCACACCCCAACAGCCGTTTCACCGCTCCTGCAATCAACTGTCCTTGTATTTCAGATCAATTCGAAGCACCCAACGGCGTTCCACTATCTGCAATCGTATTCGGTGGAAGACGTGCTAAAACCGCTCCGCTCGTATATCAAAGTAAAGACTGGAACAACGGTGTGTTCGTAGGCTCTATCATGGCTAGTGAAACCACCGCTGCTGCTACCGGCGCTGTAGGCGTTGTACGTCGTGACCCGATGGCTATGCGTCCGTTCGTTGGTTACAACATGGGCGACTACTTCAAGCACTGGATTGAAATGGGCGACAAGATTGCAAACAAACCCAAGATTTTCAACGTTAACTGGTTTAGAACTGATGATAACGGCAACTTCATTTGGCCGGGATTTGGCGACAACATGCGTGTTCTCGATTGGATTATCGACCGTTGTGAAGATAAGGTTGACGCTGTTGAAACTCCTATCGGTTTCGTTCCTAAGGCAGAAGACATCAATATCGAAGGTTTAGAAGACGTAACTTTAGATACCATTAAAGACCTTTTGACCGTTGATACTGAAAACTGGAAGAGAGAAGCAGAAGGTATTGAACAATTCTACGGCGAACTCACTAGAGTACCTGAAGAACTTTACGCTCAACTTGATAGCTTAAAGAAAAACCTTAACAAATAATTAAAAGGTAAATAAAAGACGGCGCAGTAAAATTACTGCGCCGTTAGTTTTTTATAATAAAGCCCGCTGTTTTTTGAAAACCAGCGGGCTAATATTTATTTGTGTTTAATTAATACTTGCGTTTACTACAAATCACAAAGTCGACATTTAAGCCTAACAAATCAAATTCTGTTTTAATTGCATTTTTAATAGCCTTGTAAAGTTTATTTTCTTCTTCGTCTAAACCTTTGCAATATTCTTTGTTAAGGTTATAAGTTCTAACTGGGATATCTAATTTTTTGATAGCATTGCGCATTGCTTCGTTGGCAAACTTTGAGTATAAATTGTATAAATTTTTATAAGTATAATATTGGAAGTCGGTATCAAAAATAAAGGTTTTAAAGAACTTATCCTTGTCGCCGATAGAAATGTAAGAATCAATAATTAAATTGATTTCTGCTTCGTCTGACGGGCTTTTGCTCTGTGCAGTAGTACAATAAAAATCTCTAAAAACGTAACTTGAAATTCTAGTTTGGCGTTTAATTGCAAAAATTGCACAGTTTACTTTTTTAGCAAATAATTTGCATTGAAGTCCGGGAATAGATTTCTTATTAAGATATTTTACTTGGTTGTAACTTGAAAAAACAGGGGTGTGGGGAACACGTTCTTGTATTACGAGATAATCATAATTTGAAATTTCAAATTGTGCGTCTTTATCGAATTCGTAACCAGGAATACGAACGGCAAACATTTCTTCGCTATACTGGGGTGCTTTAATAATACTTTTCATATTTTTCTCCTAAAATATTATTGTTAAATATATTTTAACGCATACAAGAGCGCAAGTCAATAAGTTTTAAGTCTTATTGAAAATTTTATAAGTATAAAAAATTTTTAGTCGGGTAAAATCCTTGTATCAAAAATAAAGGAGAATTTTTATGGGCAAAAATATGCTTACAACAAAAGAAGCAACCTTGATAAGTGACCTTATGACTATGGAAGAAAGTGCGTGCAAGAAAGCAAGGCTTTATTCAAGAATTTTAACCGACAAACAACTAGCGCAAGAATTCGGCAAGATTGCCGACAACCACGAAAAGCGTTTTAACGCATTATTCGATTTATTATAAGGGGGGGAGTATGAATAATTATAAAGCAGACATTACGCTTAACGAAAAAGATTCTTTACAAGATATGCTAAATTTAGAAAAAAGTTTAGTTAAAATTTATTCTACAGCAATGACCGAAGGTGTTTCTAATGGTTTTAGAACGCTTATTCGTGAGCATTGGAACGAGGCGACCGACGACCAAATAAAAGTGTTTTTTGAAATGACCGAACACGGTTATTACCAAGTTGAAAGTGCGCCAGAAGAAACGCTTAACGAACAAAAAACCAAATTTTCTAAAGTAAAAAGTCAATTAAGTTAAACAAAAAGGTCGCACCGAAAAAGTGCGACCTTTTAATACGCAATTATTTATTTATAACTAATTCTTTTTCTATTGTAACGCCGTTTAACAAAACGTTGTTGTTTTCTTGGCTAAACTCTACCGCTTTTCCGTCAACCGTAACGGAAATTGCTTTTTCGCCTGCTCTTAAACCAAATTCGTTAAGAGTAAAGGGGTTGCCGTTTACCGTAAAGGTGGTTAAGTTATCTTTAATATCAACTTCGCCCCAAGAATTTTTAACGCTCCAAAGTGAATTGAAATCCCCTTTATTTACGGGGTTAAAGCCTACGCACTTTTTGTTCATATCAAAAGTAAAACCGCTATAAATCAAAAGCAAAGCGTAAGACGACATAGAGCGGGCATAGTTAGAACCGCACTCAAATTCGTTCCAAGGATTGCGCTTTTTGCCGTCGAAACGGTCACGTACAGCCTTGACTATTCTTTCGCCTTCTTTTATTAAGCCTTCTTTAATCATAAGCCCTGCGAGTGAATATTCAAAGCCGGTCATAGTTTCTTCTGCGTAGGTTATGGGGATTGCAGGTTTAGCAAAACCATCGGGATAAGAACAAATTATCGTTCCGCTTTCGTCGTTGACGGAGAAGTTGCGCCAAGTGTTTGCAACGGCTCTCATAGACGGCTTAAAGTTGTTTTTATAAAGGGTTTTAAGCGCCTTTTTCTTTTTGCGCTTATCGAATATTTCACCCCGTCCGATTAACGCCGAGTGCCAGTCTGCCAAAACTTGGTCTATAACACAGCCTTGACCTATTTGATATTTTATTTGTCTTGTTTCTTCGTTCCAGTAGCGCGGTCTGCCTTCGGTGGCGGACTTATCGGTTAAATCTATCTGTTGACAGAAAAATTTGCCGTTAAACAAGTTTTTGTTCGTCCATCTCTTGCCCCGCTTATATAATCTTTGATAAAGATTTGCTTTCTTAGGAAGATTAAGTGCGGTTGCCATTTCGCTAGCGCAGTCAAGCGCAAGAAGATAAAAGCCTTGTAGCCAAGAACTCGGTCCGTATAAATCCATATCTAAGGTGTGGTGTTGCCAGCCTTCTAAAATGCCGTCCTTATTTCTATCCCAGAAGTTGGGGTTTTTCTTTGACCAAGCGTATTCAAGCATCTTAAACACGGCGGGCGCTTGTTGTTTTAGCCACTCGTCGTCACCCGAAATTTTCCATTCACGATAAGTCTTAAACACTTCGCCCATTTGTCCGTCCACGCAAGACCACTCGAAGGTTTCTCTGCCGAGCGGGAGCGGAACACGGAAGTTTGTAGCACCGTTAGGGAAAAGTGCGTATTTAGTAGTTGCTTTGCGAATAGTTCTTTCTAAATCGGGGAAAAGGAAAGGTAGTGCGTAAGCGTAATTCCAAACGTGTTGACAAGTGCCTTCGCAAGAGCCTTCGGTTTCGTGAACGCCTTCCCACGCCCAAAAAGTTCCGTCTTCATAACGGAGCACGGTAGAACTCTTTAAGACTGAAAGGTTAGAAGAGATTGCGTCTTTAACAAAATCGGGATAACTTCCGTTTTGTATAGCCGAAGAAAAATCTTGGGTTTTGTTTAGTAATTCGCTAAAATTATTTAATGAGTATTCCGCAGTTTGCTTAGAGTTTTCAAACTGGGTAGCATAATAGTTTTTCCAAGTGACGTCCTTGCCGTTTTCGTCTTTTAACGGCGACCAGTAGTTGTATTGATTAGGCACGTTCCAAGCGAGAACAAAACGAATTTTTTTCTTTTCGCCCGCACGAAGTTGCGCATATGTGGAAAGTGTGCCGTGATTTTCGCCTTGTAATCTTTCCGGCATTTTTTCGCACTCGTTAAATTGTTTCCAGTAAGTTACGATACCGTCCATCCATTCGCCCTTAAACCAGCACGCTTGGGTTGATGCGTTTTCTGCGTCGGTAAGAACAGTTAAATCGCTATATTTTATTTCATTTTCGTCTAATTCCGTTCCAAAAAATATTCCCGTGCTATCGCTTGTCTTGATAGGCGAGTTAATTGCCGACGGGGCAGGATTGCGCACGGTGAAAGATAGGGTAAAATCCACGTCGTAGTCGCTTACGTTTTCTATTTCCCACTCAAAGAAAGATGCGGGGAGAGAAGAATTAAAACTATCGTGCGGGATAAACGGATTGAAAGCCGTAAGACGCATAACCGCAGGGAAATCATTGTCGGAAAAGGTAAGGTTTGCAATCGGGAAAGTTCCGTCGAATACCAAGTTCTTAAAGTGTGGAAAACCCGCAAGAGAATTTGCCCTAGGTCCGAAACCAAACCCTGTGTGAATTCTGTCTGTATGAATACCGATATAATTTTCGTTAGTGTCGCCTTGTAAAATTTTAACCACTTGTTTGCCGTCAAAGTTGGCCTTTACGGCAAAGTGAGAATAGCCGTTGCGAGTATTCTTGTTGGGGCGGTTAAAAATTTCCCAGTCGTTAAGTTCTCCGTTGCCTGTTAAAGATATACTGCCCGTACCTATTCCGCCAAGAGGGAAAGCAATATTTTTAGTCGCTTCGTTTTGGTATTTCATACGTTAAAGTTCTCCTAAGAAAGATTAATGTTATAATGTTATTATATCACTAAAGAAAAGCCATGTCTATATCTTTTTTTTGTTTTTTATTATACTTTTTTTTGACATTTAAAGGGAAATAAAAAAGGCGGTTTGCATTTTGCAAACCGCCAAAATTATTTATAAACTAATTATTCTTTAGCATCTACTTTGGGTTGTTCTTTTTTCGTAACGATATATTTAAGAACGAACAACGCACCAACCATAATAACGATACTTAACGGCAACATAATCAAAGCGTTGGGGATAAAGCCTGCAATGATATAGCAAACGAAAGAAACTATTGCAACAAACATTGCGTAAGGAATTTGCGTTGAAACGTGATTTAAGTGTTCGCATTCTGCGCCCGCACTACTCATAATGGTCGTATCTGAAATGGGTGAGCAATGGTCACCGCAAACCGCACCAGCAAGACAAGCCGAAACGCCTAAAACGAACAAGGGGTCGCCCGCATCAAACATAGCGGTTACGATAGGAATTAAGATACCGAAAGTACCCCAAGAAGTTCCGGTTGCAAAAGCAAGAACGCAAGCAACGATAAAGATAACTGCGGGCAAGAATTTAGAAAGTGTGTCGGGGAAGTTATTCATCATTGCGCCAACAAAGTATTTTGCACCTAATTCACCGGTCATATTTTTAAGAGCCGTTGCAAAGGTAAGAATAAAGATAGCAGGTACCATTGCGATAAAGCCTTGGGGGAGCGCATCCATTGCTTCCTTAAAGGAAACGACTTTTCTAATACACATATAAGCGATAGTAACAACTAAAGTAATAATACCGCCCCAAGGAAGAGCAATAGTAGCGTCGGTATTACCGAAAGCACCGATAAAGTCGCCCTTGAAATCAGTTCCGCCCCAAGCGTCTACACCAAAGAAACCACCAACGTAGATAAGAGCGAACACGCTTGAAACTAATAATACTACGATAGGAAGAATTAAATCTAATACTTTACCACGAGAGTTAGGCTCGCCAGCGTCGTTAAGAGAAATTTTAGCACCGCTGAAAAGGTCGCCATTTTGAGCGTTTAATTCGTGTTGTTTCATAGGACCGAAATCAAACTTCATTAAGATTAACGCTACAACGAATACCAAGGTTAAAATTGAATAGAAGTTCATAGGAATAGCGGCAACGAATAAGTTTAAGCCTTGACCGTCCGCAGCGTATTGAGAAACTGCCGCAGCCCAAGAAGAAATAGGCGCTATCATACATATAGGAGCAGCCGTTGCGTCGATAAGGAAAGCAAGTTTAGAACGGCTAATTTTGTGCTTATCGGTAACGGGGCGCATAACAGAGCCAACCGTTAAACAGTTAAAATAGTCGTCGATAAAGATTAAAACACCGAGTGCAAAAGTGCAAAGAGCAGCGCCCACTTTGGTTTTAACGTGTTTTTCCGCCCAGTCGCCAAACGCTTTAGAGCCACCCGCTTTGTTAACGAGAGCAACTAAAATTCCAAGTTCAACCAAGAAAACGAAAATACCAGCGGTATCAGCAACCGCACTAGTAAGACCAGTAGTTACAACGTTGTCAACCGTGCCGGTAAAGTTGCCACCTGCAGCGAGTATTGCGCCAGAAACGATACCGATAAACAAAGAAGAGAAAACTTCTTTGGTTATAAGTGCCAAGCCGATAGCAATAATCGGGGGAAGTAACGCCCAGAAAGAGCCGATAACTTGGGTAGCACCACCGCAAGTTTCACACTCTGCTCCCGCACAATCGGGACAGGGAACTAATGCGTTCACGCCACCCGTTGCGATTGCAACGATAAGTAAGGCAATAATTACAACCGACGCTATAAGCAAGGAAATAAATTTGCCAGATAGTTTTTTTGCTTTTAACATAACATTTCTCCTTTGTGAGATTTTTTAATAAAAATTTTAATAAAAAAATCACGGTACTATTAAAATACCGTGAAAATTTCCTAAGTAAATTTAATAGCGCAACACGCATTTTGCGTGACAGTTATACGGATGTTCTCCGTATACCCAGATAAAGTTTTATTCGGGTAAAAACTTTTCTTCGGCAACTTCCCCTTTCTGTCGCAAACTTATAAACCCGCATTTGCGATTAT